>JBDTOS010000115.1:0-8045 GCA_039933095.1 Dokdonella sp. | reverse complement strand
CTCATCGGACTCCGGCTGATGAGTGTTGCCCATTGCGCCGAGCATGCGCACAGCGATGCGCTCGCTGAGGTTTTGCTGGAGCAACGTTTTCCGGCCGATCCCTGCCAGTTGCGCGATCTGCGCGCGCAGTTGCGCACATGTCTCGACGCGCTCGCGATCGAACAGAGCGTGCGCGAGCGGCTCGTACTCGCGGTCGACGAAGCCTGCTGCAATATTGTCCGGCACGCCTACGGATCGGGTCGCACCGGGCCGATCGATATTCGTTTGACTCACGCCAACGGCTTGCTCAGTTTCGAATTGACTGACGCTGCACCGTGCGTCGATCCGGACCGGATCAAACCAAAGCCGCTCGGCGAATGTCGCTCCGGTGGTTTCGGCGTGGCCCTGATCGAAGCCGTGATGGACGACTGGCGCATCGAACCGCAAGCGAGCGGTTGCGGCAATCGCCTGCTGATGCGTAAACGCGTGACCACGATCAACATTAGAAAAGTTTCCCCGCCAGCATGACCAACGACACCGCCAATTCGGCTTCCACACCCGATGCGCAAGCGGCAAGTGTCGGCGCAAATCTGGACACGAGCCTGATTCGTCTCAGCGGTGAAGTCGACATGGCATGGACGGCCGACGTGCGCCGCGCGATTCTTGACGCGGTTGCAAGTGCGGAGAAAATCGAGGCGATCGGAGTTGAGTTGTCGCAGGTCAGTTACATAGATTCATCCGGCATTGCTGCTCTTGTCGAAGGTTTGCAGGGTGCTCGCGAGAAGGAGCGCCGGTTTGTCCTGATCGCGGTCAGCGGCGCGGTTCGCGCGGTGCTCGAACTTGCGCGACTCGATCGCGTATTCACCCTCATCGATGGCTGCGACGGACTGACCATCATCGCAGAGCGGAGCCTTTCGGCACCGGCATGATCGTGCTGCGACGACCGTTGACTGCGCTCGGTCGCGGCAGCGTCGGCGTCCTCGCCGGGCTTGGCTACGCGGCGATGCTGCTGGTCGAGGCACTGTATTTCAGTGTGCTCGGCTGGCGCGTCGGACAACCGCTACGCCTGCGTCGGGTCATCGAGCAGATGCGCCGGATCGGTGCCGACGCGTTGCCGATCGTCGCCCTGCTCGCATTCACCGTGGGTTTGATGCTCGGCATCCAGTTCATCGCTGCGCTCGGCGAATTCGGCGCGCAATCGCAGGTCGTGCTGGCCGTCGCGAAATCGGTGACGCGCGAGTTCGGTGCGCTTATCACCGCAATCCTCATCGCCGGGCGCTCGGGTTCCGCGCTCGCGGCACGCATCGGCTCGATGACCGTTTCGCAGGAAATCGACGCGCTCGCCGTGATCGGCATCGAGCCGGTGCGCTACCTGGTCGCACCGGCGCTGATCGCGATGCTGGTCATGTTGCCGCTGCTGACGATTTTTGCCGATGCGGTCGCGATCTTCGGCGCGGCGCTGTACAGCGCACCGGCACTCAATGTCACACCGAGCGCCTACATGTTGCAGACCTTGAGTCTGCTGTCTCCGGGCGATCTCTGGCAGGGACTTGCCAAGAGCGTGGTATTCGCCATTCTGATTACCCTGATCGGTGTCAGTACCGGCTTTTCTGTAACTGGCGGCGCCGAAGGCGTCGGCCGCGCCACCACGCGCGCCGTCGTACTGTCGATCTGCTGGATCATCGTCGCAGACATGATTTTCTCGTTTTTCCTGAACCGATGAGCGACTTAGCCGCGAACACCGTCGGTCCGACGCCAGCAGCCGGAAGCAGCGCAGCAAACAGGGCCGCTCCCCTGATCGAAGTAAAAAATCTCGACGCCTGGTACGGCCGTCGGCAGGTATTGCGCGGCATCGATTTCAGCGTCCAGCCCGGCGAGATTCGCGTGATCATGGGCGGCTCGGGCTCGGGCAAGAGCACGCTGTTGCGACACATGCTCGGACTCAACCGACCACGTTCGGGCACGGTCAAATTATTCGGCATTGATATTTCCGAGGCGAGCGCGGCCGAGATGCTGTCGGTGCGCAAGCGTATCGGTGTCGCGTTTCAGGGCGGCGCACTGCTGACCTCACTTACCGTTGGCGACAACGTTGCGATGCCGCTGCGCGAGCACACCCAACTCGATGAGCAGACCATTCGCATCATGAGTCGGCTCAAGCTCGAAGTGGTGAGCCTCGGCGGCTTTCAGGATTTGATGCCGGGCCAGTTGTCCGGCGGCATGGTCAAGCGCGCCGCACTGGCACGCGCGCTGGTCATGGATCCAAAATTGCTGTTTTTCGATGAGCCGTCGGCGGGCCTCGATCCCGTCGTATCCGCCGAACTCGATGAGCTGATCCTGCGCCTGCGCGATGCGCTGCGAATGACGGTTGTCGTGGTCACTCATGAGCTTGAAAGTGCGTTCAAGATCGCCGATACGATTACCATGCTCGACCAGGGCGAGATATTGATGACCGGCAGCGTCGCCGAATTGCGCGCAGGGGCCGACGAGCGGATTCAGGATTTGCTCAATCGCCGCCCGCGTGAAGTGCAGGTCGACGCCGAAGCCTACCTGCGCCGACTGACCGAGGAGGATGCGTGAAACGCGACACCGTCAACTATGCGCTGGTCGGCACCGTGGTCGCGCTCGGGCTGATCTTGTTGCTGGTCGGTCTAGCCTTGATCACCGGACGCAGCGGTGCGAGCTCGGACTATCACACCCACTACGCCAACGTGACCGGGCTGCGCTACGGCGCACCGGTGTTTTATCAGGGCTACCGGATCGGCGAAGTGACTGACGTCGAGCCCGAGCGCTCGACGAGCAGCACGCGCTACCGAGTAACGCTTGCCTTGCGCAAGGATTGGCCGATCCCGAGCGACAGCGTTGCCGTGCTGCAATCGAATGGCCTGCTCGCCGACGTATCGATCGGCATCCGCGAAGGCAAGAGTTCCACGATGCTGGCAGCGGATACCGAAATCATCGGCAGCGAAGGCGGCGATATTTTTGCCGCGATGAACGAACTCGCCGGTGAACTCACTCGCCTTACCCACGATGAGTTGACGCCGCTGGTCCACAACCTGTCAGTGCGCGTCGATTCAATTACGGCCAGCCTCGACAAGGACGTACCCGGCATCCTGGGCGACACTCGGTTACTGCTTGGTCGCCTCAATCACGCTTCCGATGCGCTCAATGATGTTCTCAAACCAGAGAATCGCGCCGCGATCGGCACGATACTCGGCGAGGTAAAAAATCTCGGCCACGAGCTGCGCGGCACGCGCGAAAAACTCGACCAGACGATCAGCGAGGTGGGTGCGATCGCCAAGGAAAATCGTCCCGACCTGCGCCATGCAGTAAGCGACCTTTCGAGCATCCTGGAGACATTGTCCGGACGCATCGATACGATCACCCATCACCTCGATTCGGCCAGTCGCAACCTCGATGATTTCAGCCGCGAGATTCGCCAGAATCCGAATCGCCTGATCCGCACGCCGAAGGCCGATGCAGTCGAAGGTGGCACGCCATGAAGCTCTTCACCCGCCATAAGATTCGGGGCTACAAACTGCTTCATGCGGCCGTCGCCGGTGCATTCGCAGCCTGCCTCGCGCTCAGTGCATGCAGCGTCGTATCGGTGCCGGATTACTCCTATTTCCGCATGCCGCGCGCGCAAGCGTTGCCGGCGAGCACGCTGCCGTGGTCGTCACAACCCATCGTTGTCTCGGCACTGGTGGCCGATGGACTCTACGGCGATCAGCCGCTGGTCTATGCGCTCGATGCGCAGGCGCGCGAGCTGCGCCAATATCACTACCAGTTGTGGGCCGACCCACCAACACGAGTCATTCAACGGCGGTTGATCGGCCTGCTGCGCAACGCCAATGCAGCGGGCCTGGTGACCGATGAACTGCCGGCAAGCCGACCCGCCCTGCACATCGGCGGTGCGATCCTGCGCTTTGATCGAGTACCACGCGAAGCGGGTGGATTCGGCGTCGTCGTCGTCCTCAAACTGAGCGCGCGCGACGGTGAAGGCGAGGTGCTGGTCGAGAACATCTACCGCAGCGAGATGGCCGCCACAGACACCTCGCTCGGCGCGACCGTGACTGCATTTGGTGTCGCCCTCGACGATATTTTTGCGCGCTTCTATGCCGAGCTGCTGGCGCACAAGGATGTCGCTCATGCTCGCTGAGGCCAGCATCGCGCGGCTCGCTGAGATGGGCATCGATGCGTTTGTTTTGCGTGCGTCACCACAAACGCACGCTTCGGTTACTGCAACGCCCCCGGACATCAATCGCTTGATCGCACTGATCGGCGTCGAATCGCTGTCGTCGATTCTGCATGCCGATATCGAACGTGCACTGCGCATGTCGGGCTGCCGGTCGATTACCGGTTTTGCGCCGAACGAAGACGCTCTTGAAGACGTGGCGGCTGTTATCGCATTCGATTCAGAACGAGCCAATGCCTTGCGGTCAACTTTATCGGATACCGATGCTGGCCCATGTCGATGGCTGGTCGTGTCGAACGTCAATAATCCTGCGCTTGATGCAGCGGCACGAAGGGAATTTTGGGGCGCGTTGAAAAAACTGATCGGATAGGACGTCTTCGATGCGGATTTGTCTTGGCAAACAAACATTATCGGCGATACCAGATGCTCAGGTGCAGACGTTCTCGCAAGCGAACCGTATCTGCGAAATCGGAGCGGATCTACGCCGCAATGGATAGATTTTTGGCTTCGGCTGGATTCGTGTTCTTGCAAGCGAACCGTATCTGCAAAATCGGAGCGAGTCTACGCAACCATGGATAGATTTTTGGCTTCGACTGCATTCCTGTTCTCGCAAGCGAACCGTCTCTGCGAAATCGGAGCGTTGAGGTAGACGTGGTCGCGATTCTAAAACCTGCACTCATCAGCTTTCGCCCGTTGCGAAGCGAAGATCTCGATGTGGTGGCCGCGATCGAGAGCGCGTCCTACGAATTTCCCTGGTCGCCCGGCATTTTTCGGGATTGCCTGCACGCGGGCTACGAATGCTGGGTCGCGATTGACGAGAGCCGTGGTCGCGCACGCGTGGCACCGATCGTCGGCTACGGCATCGTCACGGTCGCGGTCGGCGAGGCGCATATCCTCAATGTCTGCATCGACAAATCCGCGCGCGGTCTCGGCCACGGCGCTCGCTTCGTTCGTTACCTGATCGACGTTGCGCGCAGTCATCGCGCCGAGCGCGTGTATCTCGAAGTACGCCCATCGAACCGGCGTGCGATCGAGCTGTACGAGACGCTCGGCTTCAACGAAATCGGCAATCGACCAAACTACTATCCGTCAAGTCGCGGGCGCGAGGACGCTATTGTCATGGCGATGGAATTATTGTTCGACGACGGTGACCTTCCCGAGCGGTGGCGCAAGGGTTGAACGGGAGCCGTCAAGTCTCGTCGAGCCGCCCGGCCTGGCCGCGCAATCCGTCCAGCATCGACTCGAAATCGGCGATGCGCTGGCGTTCCTGTTCGACGACTTCCGGGGGTGCATTGGCAACGAAGTTCGCATTGCCGAGTTTGCCGTGGCACTTGGCGATCTCGCCTTCGATGCGCTTGATCTCCTTGGCGAGACGCGCTTTTTCGGCATCAAGGTCGATCAATCCGGCGAGCGGAATCATCACGCGCAGCTCGCCGACGATGGCCGCAGCAGCGGGAGGCTCGACTTCGCCGGCATCGAGCCAACGCTGCGATTCGACGCGCGCAAGAAACGTGATCTGCGCGGCGAATTTTCCTGCGCGCGAACGATCGCGCTCACTACCGTTCGCGAACAGCAACGGAATCGTCCTGGCCGGCGATATGTTCATTTCGCTACGAATACGGCGGAGCTGACTGAGTACTGATTTCAGCCATTCAATCTCCGATTCGGCGGACGTGTCGATCGCGAAGTCGCCCGCCTGCGGATAGGCACGCTGCAGAATGCTCGCGTCGGTCAACCCCAGCAACGGTGCGATCTCGTGCCAGATTTCCTCGGTCACGAATGGTGTGATCGGATGCAGCGCACGCAACACGGACTCCAGCACGACGAGCAGCGTCTGCCGAGTCGAACCGGCAGCGTTTGCATCGTCGCCATTCAATGCGGGTTTGGCGAGTTCCAGAAACCAGTCGCAAAATTCGTTCCAGACGAATTCGTAGAGCACTTGGGCAAGTAGGTCGAAGCGATAGTTCGCGAAGTGCGTTTCGACCTCGGCAAGTGTGTGATGCAGGCGCGTCATGATCCAACGCTCGGCCTCGGTTTTACCTTCTGCACCCATTTCTCTGGGACGGCGATTCGCTTGGTCCCCCTCAGAAACATTCATCAACACAAACCGCGCCGCATTCCAGAGCTTGTTGCAGAAATTCTTGTAGCCCTCGGCGCGCTTGAGATCGAAATTGATCGTGCGGCCGTAGGTCGCGAGCGCCGCGAACGTGAAACGCAGCGCATCGGTACCAACTGGGGCGATGCCATCCGGGTAGTCCTTGCGAATACGCTTCTCGACCTTTTCGCGCACCTGCGGAATCAACAGCGAAGCAGTCGATTTCCGGATCAGCGCGTCATGCTCAATACCGTCGATCAGATCGAGCGGATCAATCGTATTGCCCTTGGATTTCGACATCTTCTGACCTTCGGCATCGCGCACGATCGCGTTGATGTAGACATCGCGAAACGGCACCTTGCCGATGAAATACTGGGTCGCCATGACCATGCGCGCAACCCAGAAAAAGATGATGTCGAAGCCGGTGACCAGTACGGCACTCGGCAGGAACTCCTGATCGCGCGACCACTCGGCAATGATTTCGCCGTTCTCATTGTGCACCGGCTTTTCAGCTGGCCAGCCTAGGGTCGAGAACGGCCACAAGGCCGACGAAAACCAGGTATCGAGAACGTCTTCATCCTGGCGCAATTCACCGACTGGAGCGAACTCGCCATTCGCGCGCGCATCGGCCTCGTCCTCGCCTACGAAAATATTGCCAGCCTCGTCGAACCACGCCGGAATCCGGTGTCCCCACCAAAGCTGGCGACTGACGCACCAGTCCTGGATGTTGTCGAGCCACTGCGTGTAAGTGCTCGACCATTGCTCCGGCACGAATCGGATATCGCCGTTGCGCACGGCGTTCAACGCCGGCTCGGTGATCGCCCTGCGCCCGCCCGGACCTGGTTTGCCGTCAACGCGAACATCGCTGGTCAGATCGAGAAACCATTGATCGGTCAGCATCGGCTCGATGACCGCATCGCTGCGCTGGCTGATCGGCACTTGCAGCTTGTGCTTTTTCGTTTCGACGAGCAGTCCGAGCGCATCGAGATCGGCCAGCATCTGCTTGCGGGCGACGAAGCGATCAAGGCCGCGATATTTTTCCGGCGCGTTGTCGTTGATCTTTGCGTCGAGGGTCAGGATCACGCGCGGCTCAAGCTGGTGCCGCGCACCGATCTGCCAGTCGTTGAAATCGTGCGCCGGGGTGATCTTCACCGCGCCGGTGCCGAATTCACGATCGACGTAGTCGTCGGCGATCACCGGAATCTCGCGATCGGTCAACGGTAATTTGAGGTTCTTGCCGATCAGCGATTGATAGCGCTCATCGTCCGGATGCACGGCAACGGCGACATCGCCGAGCATCGTTTCGGGCCGTGTTGTCGCAACGACGAGGCCTTCGCCCCCATCGCTCGCGGGGTAGCGGATCGACCACAACGAGCCATCGCGTTCCTCGCTGTTCACTTCGAGATCGGATACCGCCGTCATCAACACCGGATCCCAGTGCACGAGGCGCTTGCCGCGATAGAGCAGGCCATCGCGATACCACTGGACGAACACGCGGCGCACCGCAGCCGACAATCCATCGTCCATCGTGAAGCGTTCGCGCGACCAGTCGACCGACGCGCCGAGCCGGCGCATCTGGTTGCTGATCGTCGAACCCGATTCGTGCTTCCACTCCCATACGCGCTCGATAAATGAATCGCGGCCAAGATCGTGGCGCGTCTGGCTCTTCGCGGCGAGTTGGTTCTCGACGATTTTCTGGGTTGCGATGCCGGCGTGATCGGTGCCGCCCTGCCAGAGCACGCGGTAGGGCCTCCCGTCGGACGTGCGGCGCATACGGTG
>JBDTOS010000114.1:0-8064 GCA_039933095.1 Dokdonella sp. | reverse complement strand
TCCGGCAAACAGTTCGGCTGCGCCCTGACCACCGAGCGCTTCGGTGAAATCGAACGAACCCGGCGCCAGATTCAGCAGGTCGATCTCGTGAACATGACGATACGCATCCGCTGCCTCATCGAACCGCCCGGCCGCTTCGAGTGCGTAGGCCAGGTTGTAGTAACCATCTCCGGCCTTCTGGCTATTTGGACCAAACTCGGCAACGCGCCGATCGAGCGCCGCACGCTCGTAGGTCAGCGCGCGCTCGGGATCACCCTGTTCGTTTGCGAGCTTGGCGAGACCGTCGTATAGCTTCTGCAAGCGACCGCCGCCGAGATGCGCCGCGAGCAGGCGCTGCTCGGCTTGCTTCAATTCCGGTTCCGCGCGTTTGTAGTCCTCGCGATACAGGGCATCCAGAGCACTGGCGAGCAATGCATCGATGGACAGCTCATCGTTCGGGCCAAGCTCGGTCCTGGCCAGCGAGCTCGCATGATCGGCCAGCGACTGACCCTTGTCGGCCTCGCCAACCTTGTTGTTCAAGCGAGCAAACATCAGCAGCAGATCGACGCGCTCGCGTGGTCCGAGTTCGGTTTCTTGATCGAGTTTTTCGACTGCGCTCGCAAGCAACTCGCGCAAGCTCGGCTGCTTGTCGGCGGGTGTGCCGGAATCGAGTGGATCGAAAATACCTTCGACGAAATCTCGCACGGTGTTGGCGCGCCGAGCCTCGTGACGCGCGACGTTCGCCTGCCACAACGCGATTCCGAGTGCCGCGAAGATCGCGAGTAAAAACAGCAGTGTGCTCGCCACGCCACCCCGATGACGTGAGACGAACTTGCGCGCGCGATAAAACGTCGAAGGCGGATGCGCAGCGACTGGTCGACCTTCGATCAGACGATCGATATCGTCGGCCAATGCGCCGGCCGACACGTAACGGCGCTCCGGTTCCGCCTCGATCGCCTTGAGCACGATATTGTCGAGATCGCCACGCAGGAATCGGCGCGTGAGCGGTGGCGATGCCGGCAACACGCCGGGTTCGGATTCGTCCTGCACTTGCGACGACGGCGTCTGCCCCGTGTTCCCGCTCAAGCGTTGTCCGGTAATCAATTCGCCGAGCAGTACACCGAGCGCGTAGACATCGGTTGCAGTCGTGATCGCCGCACCGCTGCGCTGCTCGGGCGCGGCGTAGGCAGGCGTGAACGCCGGCAAATGGGTCTGTGTGTCATCGTCGCTATCGAGCAATTTGGCGATGCCGAAATCGAGCAGTTTCACCTGCACGTCTTCGCTGACCAGCACGTTGGACGGCTTGATGTCCCGATGCACGATCAGGGCGCGATGAGCGGCTTCCACAGCGCGGCAAACCTGCTGGAACAACGCCAACCGTTGACGAAGATTCAACTGACGCTCGCGCGCATAGTCGGTGAGTGACTTTCCCTCGACCAGTTCAAGCGCGATATAGGCAAGCCCGTTATCGGTCACGCCACCCTCGATCAATCGGGCGATACCGGGATGGCGCAGTTGCGCGAGTGCCTGGCGTTCGCGCCGGAACTGGCGTTGCGCATCGGACGAATACAATCCGCGGCGGAGCAGTTTGACTGCTACGTCCTGGCGCACGCCGTCGACATCGCGACGGGCGCGAAACACCGTTGACGAGCCGCCTTCGCCAAGCACCTCAAGCAATTCGAACGGACCGATTCGACTGCCTGGGGGCAACGATTGCGCGACGTCGGGATCGCCAATTGCGCGGGTAGCGGCATCAATGCCGCCGGCTAGAAACGCATCGGCGTCAGCGTCGGCTGCGAGCAATCGTTCTACCGCCGCCCGCACATCTGCGTCATCGCAACGCTCGACAAGAAAGCGCGCGCGCTCCTGCGGTGCAAGTTGCAGCGCTTCCTCAAACAGTTCACGCAAGATCGGAGATGGCGTTGGTCCCATCGTTGCCTCGCACGCAAGTATCCTGGCTCGTATAACGCCGTCACACGCTCGATTGCGTCAGATCACCCGAACCTGAGTCATTCTGCGCTAAATCATTTCACCCTTGAGAAACGCCCGCGCGTAGCGCCAGTCACGATCGACGGTACTCGGCGCAAGATCGAGCGCAGCAGCAATCTGGGCCACGGTCAGACCGGCAAAATAGTGCAGCTCGAGGACCTGCGCCGCGCGCGCATCGTTTTCTGCAAGGCGTTGCAGCGCTGCATCGAGCGCCAGCGCCTGCTCGGCACTTTCGAGCGCGAGTTGCTCGTCGCCAGAGGTCAACGTGACGCGCACCCATTGCCCGCCCGCGCGCTCGCGCAGCCGATCACGCGCACGATCTGCGAGTAGATGGCGAATCGCACGCGCCGCATAGCTGAAGAATTGGGCCTGATGCTCGAACGCGAGTTCGCGATGTGTGCTCATGCGCAAGTACAACTCATGCACGAGCGCGGTTGTCTCCAACGTCGCGTCGCTGCGGCCATGCGCACGTTGCCGACCCGCCATCGCCTTGAGGCGCGCATAGACAGTCGCAAACAGCGCGTCGGCGCTTTGCACGCCATCGCCAGTCACTGGCAACACGGTCATTGGCTCGGTCACTGTGCACCTCCGGTCGGAATTGTAGCCCCGCGACCGTACAGATGAATTCAATGCCTTGCAGAATTGTGAAACGAAAAGCCCTGCAGCGATGCAGGGCTTTTCGACGAGCTTTCTTACGCGGAAGCGCCAGAATTGCCGTCCACAGGTCCGCGCGAGTTGCAGCTTGCCGCTCTACTCGGGATAGCTGATCAGCTGCTTCCCGGAAATGTCCCAACTATCGCCTTCTTGGCTGACTAGAACGGCTCCGCGTTCGATCCAGCCGATGCCGTCACGCGCTTCGATCACGAGCGCGACATCGTCGCCGAGTTGGTAGCCCCCTAGCACTTTCACGTCGCGCAGCATGCGCAGCGATTGCACATGCAGCTTCTTCTTGCGGGATTCGAGCGCAATGGGTTTGCCGTCGTAGCTCTTGTCGGCGAATATTATTTTGGCCATCTGGCCACCCGATCGCATTGCCGCGTCGGGATCGTGTGCATCGACGGCAGCGGCCATCGCCTTCGTTTGTTGCACCAATGCCTTACCCGCTTCCCCGCCATCGGCCGGTAGTTTGGTCGCCGCAGTCGCCCAGTCGGTACGCCGCGCTTGCGTGGCATTGTCGTAGATGCCGCCGGCAAACATTTCCTTGAGCAGATCGTCGCCCGACTTCGCTCGTCGCGCGGCTAATTCGGCTGGACTCATGCGCAGCGATACGAGCTTGTAACTAGCTCCAACCTTTGCGTACGGCATCTTCAGATCGCCGGAGCTGGAACCATCCTTCGCGCGCAGAGTGACGGCGATGATGCCTTCCGCCGATGGCGGCTCGGCGCCGAATTGTTTCGCCTGGTCCTTGAGCTGATCGCTATATTCCTGATCGAGCGGCGCGACTTTGACCGTGCAATCCGAATCGACTGCGCAATCACGGACCGTATCAAAATAGAAAAATTGCAGGTCGGCCGGTGCTCCCGCGATATCCGCCAAGGCTGCGGCGGCCGCGAAGTCGCCGGCGCTGAGCGCCTTTTGCAGCGAGGCTGCCAAAGCCTTTGGCGTCGATTCGGCGTTGGCGCAGCCGGTCAAGGTTGTCATGAGTGCAAGCATGGTGATCAGGCGTTTCATCGAAGTCTCCAGTTGTGGTTCTCTTTCATCCACGAGAACCGGTGCCGGCAGGGGCCATCGGTTCATCGACAAGCGCGGGTCTTGGCCCCGCGAATCGTAAAACCACGTGGATAGAGGAAACCTTCGGAAACGTTTCTCATGTTTCACATCCTGTCGATCGATGCATTTCGCGCAGACTGTCCAGCACGTCGACTGCGGTCCATGACGGATACCTTGGTTGTCACGGATCACACTGGTCATACGCGCCGGTTGCCGCGTCCTCGCGTCCGTGGCACCGTGGCGGCCAGGGGCTGGTGGGGAATGGCCATGACCGAGATCACCGAATTACTGGGACAGGCGCGCAGCGGCAATCCGCAGGCTTCCGAACGCTTGTTCGCAGTTCTGTATGACGAACTGCGGCGCGTCGCCGCTGGCCAGTTGCGTGGCGAAGATGGAATGCGGGCGACATCGCTGGTCCATGAGGCCTATCTGAAGCTCGCTGGCCACGGCGGCATCGAAGTCAACGATCGTGGCCATTTTTTTGCGGTCGCTGCGCGCGTCATGCGGCAGATCGTGATCGACCACATTCGCGCCCGCGCCGCGCTGCGACGTGGCGGTGAGGTACATTTTGCGCCGATCGCCACGACGGCATTGCAGGCTGCTGCCGAGAATCGCGACGAGGATGTACTCGCGCTCGATGATGCGCTTGGCCGGCTTGCCGAAATCGATCCGCAGCTTGCCGCATTGGTCGAGATGCGTTTCTACGCCGGTCTGGAATTGACCGAGATTGCAAAGGTGCAGGATCGTTCAGAGCGTTCGCTCAAACGCGACTGGCGGCGCGCACGTGCTTTTTTGCAACACGAAATGACGCACGAATTGACGGGGGAGTGACCGATGTCGCTCGCAACAGAACGCTGGTCGGAAATTTCTGCGCTGTTCGACGAATTGGTCGAGCTCGATCCCGCGCAACGCACGCAGCGACTTGGCGAACTTGAGGCAGCCGATAGGGTGCTTGCCAGCGAAGTGCGCGCGCTGCTCGCGGCTGACGAAAGCGCCAACACGATGCTCGACAGCGATGCGGCAGCGGCACTGCCCGCGCTGCTCGCCGATCTTGATGCAGCCCCGCGCGATGGAACGATTGGATCGTATCGCTTGCTGCGCTCGATTGGTCAGGGCGGCATGGGCGAGGTTTGGCTCGGTGAACGTACCGACGGTGCATACGAGCAGCAGGTCGCGGTCAAGCTGCTCAAGCGCGGCATGGATACGGCAGCGATCCTGCGTCGCTTTTTGCTGGAACGCCGCATTCTCGCGCGCTTGAATCACCATCACATCGTGCGTCTCGTCGATGGCGGCATGAGCGCCGATGGGCGACCGTTCTATGTCATGGACTACGTCGATGGGCAGCCGATCACGCGATTTGCCTCCGCGCATGGGCTGGACGTGCGAGCACGTGCAAATCTGCTCGCACAGGTCGCCGATGCGGTTGCCTATGCGCATACCCAGTTGATCGTGCATCGCGATCTGAAACCATCCAACGTGCTGGTCGACGAGGGCGGCGAACCACGCGTGCTCGACTTCGGCATCGCCAAGCTGATCGAAGAGAGCGCGGAACAAACCTTGACCGGCACCGGCCTGCGCGTGCTTTCGCCGGCCTATGCGGCACCAGAACAGATTCTCGGCGAAGCAATCGGCACGACGACGGATGTCTATGCGCTCGGTCTGATGCTATGCGAGTTGTTGACCGGCCAGTTGCCGCAGCAGCGGCGTGGAACGACGCCCGCGCAGCTGGCGATCGATGCGAGTCAGGAGATCGTTGATCGCGCCAGCACGCTCGCGGCACGGCTCGATACCGAAAAGTTGCGCGATTTGTATGGCGACGCTGGCGACGCACGCCAACTGGAGCGCAAGCTGTCGGGTGATCTAGATCTGATCATCGCTACCGCATTGCAGCGCGAGCCATCACGCCGCTACCCGACCGCAGCGGCATTCGCCGACGATCTGCGTCGCTGGCTCGATGGTCGTCCGATCGCAGCACGCGCCGATACGGCTGGCTATCGGCTGAAAAAATTCGTGCGGCGTCACCGCGCTGGTGTCGCCACATCTGTTCTGATTGCACTGGCGTTGATTGGTGGCCTCGGTGCGGCCGTGTGGCAGGCGCATCTGGCGCAGGTCCAGGCGCAGCGCGCCGATGCCGAAGCGGTATCGGCGCGGCACAGTGCGGAACGCTCAAAACGGGTGACGAACTTCCTGATTTCCGTATTCACCCAGGAAGATCCTTTGCGTCATACCGAAGGCGGCGCCACGACGCTCGCTCAGGCGTTCGACGACACGCTCAAGCGTATCGATACCGAGTTCGCCGACGATCCCATGCTGCAAGGCTCGCTGCTCGACGACTTCGGCGAGATCACCACGACCAACGGCAAGTTCGATCAAGCCCAGAAGCTGTTCGAGCGCGCGTTGGCATTGGCCGAGCAAACCCACGCTGCGGACGATCCGGCTATTGCAGAAACTCTGGTCAACCTTGGCGTGCTGGCCAGCTATCGCGGCAATGTGCTGACCGGCAAGCCTTACTTGCAGCGAGCGGTGGCGATACTCGCGCCGCATGCGCACGATCTACCCGGCGACTACGCCAATGCGCTGTCGGCTTTGGGCAACGCGCTGAACCAAGAAGGCAAGATGCGCGAAAGTGCGCGTCTGATGCATCAAGTGCTGGATATTGCGCGCGAGACGAAGGCCGCGCCCGAAATAATGATCGCATCGCTCAGCAACACGGCGACATCTGACGTCAGTCTAGGTAATTTCATCGAGGCGGAATCACTGGCGAGCGAAGCGCTCGATATTGCGGAACACGCTTTCGGCAAGAATTCAGCGAACGTCATTCCACCGCTGTGGACGCTGGAGACCGCTGCCTACCACCGCGGCGATCTCGAACGCGAACAGCGCCTGGTCGAGCGACGACTGGCGGTGGCGCGCGCGGTCTTTCCGCCTAGCCATCCGTGGGCTATAAGCGCACTGGGCGAGTCCGGATTCATGCTGATGCGCACCGGACAGATGAAAGAAGGTGAATCACGCATGCGCGAGGCGTTGCATTTGCTTGACCAGGCGGGTAACGATGGCCAGGAAATGCGGATGATCCAGCGCCGACTCTGGATTGGCCTGCATCGGCAAGGCGACGGCAAGGCCGCGCAGGTGGCGATCGAGGCGGCGTGGAAAAGCTGCACCGCGCAGCAGCAGCAGGAACAGAAGATGTGCCTCACCGTGCGCGCCAATCGCGCGCAGTCGCTGGCTGAGGCCGGACAGGGTGAGCTTGCGCTGCGCGAGGCCGATGCGGCCGCGCAATCGTTGAAGGAAAAGCTCGGGGAACGCAGCGACGAATTCGGCCAGGCCTTGGAAGCCCGAGCGAGCGCGCTGATGACGTTGCACCGCCGCGATGACGCGCTTTCTGCGCAGCGCGAGGCAGCCGCGATGTTCGAAGCAGTCTACGGCGCGCAACATCCGGCCACATTGAGTGCGCGCGAGGAACTGGCGAAGATGTAGCGTGTAACCTGGGTGCATGCGTTGTGCCCGCTCAGACACAAGGGAATCGGGGAGAGAAAGAATGGCTCGCACACGATTGGTCGAACTGTTGCAACGCGCTGCCGCGATCGCCGCTGCGGCTCGCGTTTCCGGTGAACCGCTCGACGAAGTGATTGCGCGCGAGCGCGAGCTGCGCACGTTGCACGCGCGCAGACGTTTCCTGCGCCAGTCGGCCGGCGCCGCAGCCGCATTGGCGCTCGCGGCCTGCACCGGTGTACCACTCTCGCGTCGCGCCGACGCGGATGACGATGTCGTCATTGTCGGTGCCGGTGTTGCGGGTTTGGCCGCCGCATGGCGCCTGCGTCAGGCCGGCATCGGCGTGCGCATCTTCGAAGCGCAGGAGCGCATCGGCGGTCGCATGTTTAGCCTGCGCAACCATTTTGCTGACGGACAGGTATGCGAACTTGGCGGCGAGTTGATCGACACCGGCCATGTGCGTATCCGCGCATTGGCCGCCGAGTTGGGGCTGGTACTCGATGATCTTGCCGATGATCCGACAGCGCAATTCGGCGACATCTGGTTTCACCAGGGACGCCGCTACAGCGAAGCGGAAATCCTGCGCGCGTTCGCACCCATCGCCGAGGCGATCAGCCGCGATGCGGCCACGTTGCCGGAAGCCGAAATTACCTACTCGACACCCGGAGGCGTGGAGGCGCTTGATCGCGAAACCATGAGCGCGTGGCTCGATCGCAATGGCGCATCCGGTTGGCTGCGCGAACTGATCGAAGTTGCGTTCACCTGCGAGATGGGTCTCGAATGCGATCAGCAATCGGCCCTGAATTTCCTCACCTTCAATGTCCGAAGCCGGCCTGGCCTGAAAGCGAAGCACAGGCCGGCCACGCGCACCCGGTTGGCACATTGACGATGGTC
>JBDTOS010000113.1:0-8091 GCA_039933095.1 Dokdonella sp. | reverse complement strand
CTTCGGCGTTGCGGTCCAGTGCCTGCAATGCGCGTGCCTTTGCACCCGATGCAGGCGAACGCGCAGCGCAAGCGGTACACGACGCTTGTTCCGACCAGGGCAACGCGCATTTTTGCGACAAGGCACGAGAGCTGGCGCAACACTGATCGCGCGTGTTGCTGATTGTCGTGTCATGTCCGTCCGCGCTTTCGTGTTCTGCCATGGAGACCCCTCCTCCACTTGCGAGAACGCCCCATGTTCCCGCGTGTCCTGTGGCTTGAGCGGCTTGGGCGGCCTGCACGTTCAGTACGTGCTAACCAACCACGTCATCTGCGGAAATGCCGGGGCCGATCTTCGCGTCGGCTCCCGGTTGGTCACCTTGGCCAACAGCGACATCGGCACAGCCTGCCGATTCGTTCCGGTCGTAACCGGCAGCAGCGCAAAGCTTCCGATCACTCCAGCGCGTTGTCATGTTTTCACATCGTTCCGTGTTCGGTATCAACAAGGGCATCGAACGCTTCGTTCGACGCAGCCATTAGGGGTATCGCATGAACCGTTTAACCAGCCTTCGTTTGTTTCACCGCCTTGCCACGCAATCAGAACTGATCGCCACGCCGGCCGAATCGCGTGCCTCGACAAGGCCGCGATCACTGATGCGTTCTGCACGTTGGGCGAGTCTCGTCCTCATGGCGGTGCTGGCTGGTCAAGCACGGGCTTCGGTCTATTGCGTGGATACCACGGCGAATACCGTGCTCACGTTCTGCTCGCTGGCACCGGGTGACTGCTCGCTGCGCGGTGCCATTGCCAACGCCGGTAGCGCTGATGGCGGTACCACTCAGGAAATTCGCGTGCCCACAGGCAGCTACCCGCTTCCGGGTGGTCTCGATTTCAGTCCTGCTGGCAACAAGAACGACAAGACATTCTCGATTACCGGCGGATGGAACTCCGGATGCACTGCACGCACGACAGATGCTGCCAATACCGTGCTGAATGCCGAAAACGGTGCGACTGATGGCCATTTCTGGTTCGTTGGAGACAACAAGGAATTGGTCGTCGAAGGACTCACATTCATCAACTTCGACTTTGTGGATATAGGCGAATTGGATTGCACGATCTACAACATCTGTCCCGATACAGATACCGTTCGCGTACGTTTCAACGCGTTCCGGCATGGTGGATCGGTGTCGGTCGACGCCGCCGACGCACGTCTGTTTACCGTGCAGGGCAATCTGTTTTCCGACCTTGCCCCCGATCAGAACCATCCTGTCAGCATCCGCTACCTCAACAATGAAACACCGCCGGTGATCTCATTCAACACGTTTGCCAAACTTGATTGCCTGGGTTCGGGTAAGCCAGCCGTGGAAATCAAGTCGGAACGCGACGGGACGACGCTTCATCACAACATCTTTCAATCTAGCGGTTGTGCAAGCGATCTGTTTCTGGACAACTCGCCCGGGATTCCGCCGGTCATCTTGCGCAACAATCTCTACAACACGCGCAGCGGCCAGACCCCATCGGTGCAGACCAACAACGTCATCAGCAACAATCCCGGCTTCGTCAATGCAGCCGCTGGCGACTACCACTTGCGCGAGACTGCGCCGGTGTCGCGATCAACGCCGGCATGTCTACCGTCCAGTCAATCCAGTACGTCTTGTTGTTTCCAAGCCAAGACCTTGATGGCCCGGCCGGCATGCGTCTCGTCGGTACGCGCGCGGACATTGGCGCGTACGAGTCGGCGGTCAACGATGCCAGCACGCTGTTCGTCACCAGCAACGCCGACAGCGGTATCGGTTCGCTGCGCCAGGCCGTGATCTCGTCGAACGCCAACCCCGGCCCGCAGAACATCGAGTTCAATGTGGCGGGAAACTGCCCACAGATTGTCTTTCTGCAAAGCCCGTTGCCCGATATCACCGACAGCGTCGAGATCGATGGTTACAGCCAGCCCGGCTCGTCGGCCAACACGCAGTCCAACGGCAGTGATGCCGAGCTGTGCCTGGTCCTGACCGCTGCCAGCGGCACGCTGGCGCAAGTGCTTCAGGTTCCCGATGCGGCGCCTGCCAACACCAGCCTTGTACTGAAGGGCATCGCCTTCATGGGCGCGAACTTCTTCAACGGCAACATGACAGCGGCCTTGCGACTGCGCAGTGGCAGCAATCACCTGATCCAGGGCAATGCGTTTGGCGGCACCGGCCCCGGCAGCATTGGATCGTTGGGATCCCCCAACTTCGGAATCCAGATTCGTGGCACTGCCCAGAATGCCCTGATCGGCGGACCGCAGCCCGAGCACCGCAACACCTTCGGCAACATGATGTCCTCCGCCATCGTGCTCAACGATGCGACCAGCGGCAACATCACCGGCCATACGATCCAGAACAACTACATCGGACTCAGTCCCTTCGCCAATGCGGCGACACCGATCGGCTTGAACGGCATCTTCGCGAGCGCTTCGCCCAACGTGTCGATCCTCGACAACGTCATCGTCGCCGTGCCGAGCAACGCGGCGATCCAGATTACCGGTGCCAGCGCCATCTTTTACCGAATCCAGGGCAACCGCATCGGCATCACGCCATATTCCATCGCGACGGCACCGTTCCAGGTGGGTACCGGCATCTTGCTGACGGGAGGCACCGGCAAGCACGATATCGGGGACTTCAATACCTTTGGTCAATCGAACACGATCACCAACAGCGACGGCGCGGGTATCTGGCTGACGTCCACGGCTGGCAGCGGCACGATCATTCGCCCGAATCGAATCTACGGCAACGGCATCGGTGGCGTCGGTTTGGGTATCGATCTGGGCGACCTGGGTCCACTGTCGAACGACTCCGGCGACACGGATGGCGGACCCAACGGTGGACAGAACTGGCCCGAGGTCGTGTCATCGGTGCCTGGCCCGAATGGAACGCAGCTCGTCGGCTTGGTACTCGACAGCACCGCGTCGACCCAATACCTGATCGACGTGTATCGGTCGCCCGACTGCGCCGGTGGCAATCGTGGCGGCAACACCACCACACATATTTCGTCGTTCAACGTCACCACCAGCAACTTGGGTTTCTGGACGTCAAACATTTCCATGAGCGCCGCGGGAGCAGCCGGCTACCTGACTGCGACCGCCACCAGCATGGCGACCGGCGACACCAGCGAGGTCGGCGCGTGCTATCACGAAACCAGTGACGTGATATTTGCCAACGGCTTCAACTAGCGATAGTCCGCATGAGTCTGTCGTGGACTTGCTCAGAGCATCCCTGGCCGGCTGACTCAATTGTCAAATGGATCCGCGAAGATGATGTCGGAGAAATACGCGACCACATTGCCGGCCCACGGTACGCTCGATCCGAGCGTGGCCGCACCGCCATAAACGCCGGGCGTCTCGATGAGGCACCCGTTCAGACCAATCGGCCGCGCAGCGCAGCTACGCGCGCGCGGCCGACCGGTAGCGAATCGCCCGTCGCAAGCTCGATGGAGTAACGGCTACCCGACGCGCTGCGTAAGCGGGCGACACTGTCCATGTTCGCGACGAACGAGCGATGCACGCGTACGAAATTGATCGGCAACAAGTGTTCGAGGGCGCTCAGCGATTTGTCGTGCAGGTGCGTGGTGCCGTCACGGCAATGCAGTTCCGCATAGTCTCCGGCGCCCTGGATGTAGACCACATCGGCGATAGCGATCGGGCGCACCTCGCCCGCACGCCGCACGGCAAGATATCGCATCGATTGACGGGTCGGTGCGTCACGTTCGAACAGTCGCGCCAGTGCCTGACGCAGACGCGCTTCCGAAAACGGTTTGACCACGAAATCGGTCACCCCGTATTCGAATGCGCGTATTGCCTGATCGTCGTGCGCCGAAACGATGATCGTCTGAAACGGACGCGATACGGCGTCGCCAAGAATCTGGAATCCACTGTGACCGTGCAGATTGAGATCGAGGAACAGGACGTCGATCGCGTGATTGGCCATCCATTCGTTTGCCTGTGCAATCGACGTCGCCTGATGGAAAGTCGACGCGCGATCGACGAGAAGATCGCTCAGAAGGCGCTCGAGCCGCCGCGCGACGACAGCCTCATCTTCCACAATCAGGATGCGAAAGGTCATCGCCTGCGCGGAATCACGATTTCGGTGCGCCAGAGCGAACCTGTGAGTGACGCCACAAGCGACCAGTCATCGCCAAAGCTCTCCTGAAGGCGAGCGCGGATATAACGCAGACCGGTGCCTTCCACCCGGCTGCCTACATTTTTGTCGCCGGGAGCCTCGAACACATAACGGACGCGCGCGCTCTCAGGCGTTGCCGTCAACCGCAACGTCACGCATTTCTGTTCGGAGTCGTCGTGCGTGATCGCGTTCTCCACCAAAGTATGAAACAACGCCGGTGGTACGAGATCCTGCGCCGCGACCCCCGCGACTTCGAATTCATAGTCGCGGTCGCGGCGGCGGCTCATGATCGCGACGTGCGAGCGGCATAGATCCAGTTCGATGCCCAATTCGATCAGCGGTCGATCCGCGATTCGCGCAAGGATGCGGAATTCATCGGAGATCGATTCGATCATGCCGACTGCAACTGCTGGCTCTTGCTCGATCCATTCGCTCAGTGCCGTGAGCGTGTTCATCAGGAAATGCGGCTGGATATGCTTGCGCAGCAACTCGCTCTCCAACCGTGCCGACTTCACGAGAGCCTGCTCATGGACGAGGCGAAAGTGGCGCAGCTGGATCGTGTGCGCGACCAGCAGGCACGCAAGCAAGAAATCCAGTGCGATGTACAGAGTGAAATCGGTGAAATTGAAGGGATGCCAGACCAAAGCGGCAAGCGTAACAACGAGGCCGACCAACGCTGCAATGGCACCCCTCTGTCGACGCCAGACCGCGCGCAACGTCCATGCGATCGAAAGCACGAGTCCGGCGATAAACATCACCAGAGTCTTGCCGTCCCAGGTCGGAACCATCAGGCAAACTCCAAGGCACACGATAAGCGCTAAAAGAACGGATCGCGCATGACGACCGGGGTAGCGCAATACGACAAATCCGACGATCGCGAGATTCAAGAACGCGGTGAGTGCGGTAATGGTCAGCAACCGCAGGAAGTGCCAGTTGTACCCGTAGCCGAACAGCGCTCGCCACGACTCGGCAAGCAGCAACAGGCCTCCGCAAAGGCAGACTATTGCGAGCAGGAGAAACGAACGATCACGTCGATCGGCGAGGAACATGAATAACGCGAACACACCAACCACCAGCATTCCGCTGAGACTGGTGAGTGCGCCCAACACGCCCACTCGCGCCGCCGACAGCAATGCGTCGTAGTCGCCGACCAGAAAATCCCAATAGCCATAGCGAGGATGGAAATGGCGATGGTGCGCGGAACAACGCAAGGCGACAAGGTGGTCACCCGCAGTCGCGAGTCGATTTGGAACAACCCAATGCTTTTCGATCTGGCCGGGAGTTTCCAGAGCAGCTGTCGCACCGGGTTGCCCATTGCTGCCGATCAGCGTGCCATCCCAAGCCAGTTCGCATGCTGCGAGTGCTGCCAGATAGATTCCGATCGGATGATCCTCGACCATATCTTGTCTATCCAGACGCAACCGGCCGCGCAGAACGACTATGCCGCCGCTGTCCGGAACATCGGCGAAGCGGACCATCGGCCAGGAGGTGTCGTCCAAGGTCGGATCCAGCCAGCGCGCACCGTCGCCAAGTTGCATGCGAAATTGTGGTGCGCTAACGAGTGGTTGCGCGGCCGCAGTCTCGATACAACCGAGCGCAAACAGAATCATCGCGAAGACGAATGCGAATCCGCACCGACCTGAGCTGGTTGGCAAGCGCGACGCCTGCACAGCAGAAACCGTCGACAGAAGACCGCGATCTTCTGCTCGCATCGCGGTCAACGACCGTCCCGAATGCAGCCACACTCGGGTACGCCTAGGGAAAATTTAGCGTCGTCTACCATTCGAGATTCGGGTTTTGGACATTCTGAATTGATCGCGATTCGAGGATAGCACTGCTATCTGCGCTCACCTTGAGCGATTCGGCGACTCCACGAGCAGTTCGCCGACTCGACCATCGTAAATACCTCCGATGTCCCTAATCTGGACAGGCAATCCAACGAATCAGGAGTGACGATGAAATTCTCGACGACGCAAATACCCCTGCTGTGGTTACTGTTGGCAGCGGCCTCACCGGCAGTCGGTGGCAGTGCGCTGACAATCGAGCCAACCCGATTCAAATCGGAGTCGGGACAGGAAGTCGCAGCTGAAACCGGAAGCCTCGTCGTTGCGGAAAATCGGCACGTGCAATCCGGTCGCACTATCACCCTCAAGTTCGTCCGCTTCCGTTCAACATCGAACCATCCAGGCTCCCCGATCATCTACCTCGCCGGCGGTCCAGGCGGATCCGGGATCGACGCGGCGAAGGGCGCGCGGTTCCCTCTATTCATGGCCATGCGCGAGTTCGGTGACGTTATCGCGCTCGACCAGCGTGGTACAGGCGCATCGGAGCCGAGCACGCGCTGCACCGAGCCCTACATGCTGCCGTTCACTAAACCGCTGGATCGCGCGGAAGCCGAAGGAATTCTTGCCGCCGGCATGAAGCAGTGTCTCGATCGTCTCGCCGGTCTTGGCATCGATGCGACGGCCTACAACACCTTGGCAAGCGCCGATGACATCGACGATCTGCGCAAGGCGCTTGGTGCCGAAAAGGTTTCATTGTGGGGAATCAGCTATGGCACCCATCTTGGCCTGGCAACCTTGCGTGCGCATGGCGATCACATCGATCGCGCAATTTTCGCGGGCATCGAACCACTGGCGAACACATTCAAGCTGCCCAGCGATCAACAGGCGCTGTTGCAGAAAATTTCCAGCCTCGCAAGAAAGGATCGCGCATTGGTCAGGACGCTGCCGGACCTGACCGAAGCGATTGCGCGAATCCTTGATCGCCTGCGCAAGGAGCCCGCGACAGTCACTCTTGTGCATCCGGCGAATGGAAAATCCATTCCGGTCAAGCTCGGTGCGTTTGATCTCCAGTTGGTGCTCGCCAGCATGCTCACCGGACCGGAGGAATTTGCCGGCATGCCGGATTTCATCGCGCGTCTCGATCACGGCGATTGGACAGCGCTCGCCCTGTTGGCCGCTCGTTTCCGGATGGGCAAGTTGCCGTCGGCAATGAGCGTGGCGATGGATTGCGCATCCGGCGTGAGCAGCGAACGCACCGCGCGCATCGCCTCCGAAGCTGCGGAAACTCTGCTTGGCGACGCAATCAATTTTCCCGTCCCAGGCATCTGCACGGGACTCGGCATTCCCGATCTCGGTGACGCTTACCGACAACCGGTGCGTTCCGACGTTCCGGTCCTGCTGATCAGCGGCACCCTCGACGGTCGGACCCCGTTGCACAACGCGGACGAGGTGACGAAAGATCTGGCGAACGCACAACGCCTCGTCATCGACGGTGCCGGGCATAGCGATCCCCTTTTTCTTTCGTCGCCGAAAATCCTCGACGCGATGAAAACATTCATGCGTGGAAAGAAACTGCGCTCGGAAAACATCACGGCGAAGCCGGTACCGTTTCTGGTGCCACGCACCGTTGTCGCGGTTCCCGAGAAAATACTTGAGCGGTATGTCGGCACCTATCAACTCGATGGCAAGGAGACGCGCAAGGTCGTGAAAGCCGGCTCCCTGATTTTCACTATTCGCGGCAACGGCTCGCCGAATCCGCTGCGGCCGTTGTCAGAAACCGATTTTTTCTGGGAAGGTGGACCGGAGCGCGCGCGCTTCGATGTCTCTGCGGAAGGTGTCGTGACTGCGATGGAAACCGACGCGGATGGTTCGGGTCGCAAGTGGCAACGCGCCAAAAAAATCGATTGAACGCTGAATGGACCGCTTGATTCTATTGCGGAAAGCACGTCGCCGCGCACGATCTTCACCTCGGTCGGTGGCGTGTATCAGAATCCAGTTTTGATCATCACGTTCTCCGGACACATCGTTCCCTGCATGAGTAGTTACAACGGAGTCCTACTTCGGCTGGTTGAAATGCCGGCCTGCCGACTGGTGCTTGCTGGCGTACCATCGACCCGATTCCGGTCTGCATAGCAAGGGTTTTCATGGGCAAGCATTCGGACACGTTGCAAGCGCCAGCC
>JBDTOS010000112.1:0-8102 GCA_039933095.1 Dokdonella sp. | reverse complement strand
CACGCATCGGGCGAAAATGCCCTGCACGCCAGCGCGTTGCATCAGGTTATACGCTGGGGTGATGGCGCGCTCGCTCTGGTCGAATCGTTAGCGTACGAGCGCTTTGGCGGACTGACCGGATTGCGCTTCAACATCGGTCGCATTGAAGGCGGCATCAAGGCCAACATGATTGCGCCGAGCGCCGAAGTGCGTTTTGGCTTTCGACCGCTGCCGTCACAAGATATCGATGCACTGCACGCTCGATTTCGCGATCTTGCAGCGGACGCGACGCAGTACCAGGCAACGTTTCGCGGCCCGCCCCTGCCTGCCGGCGACACCGCACACGCCGAGGAAAATCGTCTCGCTGCGCGCGATCTTGCCGATGCTCTCGGCCTGCCGATCGGCAACGCGGTCGATTTCTGGACCGAAGCCGCGTTGTTCTCGCAGGCAGGACTTTCCGCCATCGTGTTCGGCCCCGGCGACATCGCCCAAGCGCACAGCGCGGATGAATGGGTCGCGATCGAACAGCTTGAGCGCTACGCCCAATATGTCGCGAAGATCATCGAGCCAGCATGAAAGCGCATATCCAGACCCGTCAAACCATCGTGCGCCTGCTGTCGAACATGGCCAGCGCGAAGGAGATCAACCAGTATCTCAAGCGCTTCTCGCAACTCGACGCGAAGCGCTTTGCCGTCGTCAAGGTCGGTGGTGCGGTGTTGCGCGACGATCTCGAT
This sequence comes from Dokdonella sp., assembly GCA_039933095.1. Taxonomy (GTDB): domain Bacteria; phylum Pseudomonadota; class Gammaproteobacteria; order Xanthomonadales; family Rhodanobacteraceae; genus Dokdonella. The sequence continues at coordinate 7,389 of JBDTOS010000112.1, read as the reverse complement.
GCGTTGACCTCGTCGCTGACGTTTCTGCAACAGGTCGGACTCACCCCGATCGTCCTGCACGGCGCCGGCCCGCAACTCGACGAGGAACTCGCGGCCGCAGGAATCGTGAAACAGACGATCGATGGCCTGCGCGTGACATCTCCCGAAGCGCTTGCAATCGCTCGACGTGTTTTCCAGTCGGCCAACCTGAATTTGGTCGAGGCCTTGCAGGAAGGCGACGCGCGAGCGACGTCGATCACATCAGGCGTGTTCGAGGCCGAGTATGTCAATCGCGAATCGTTGGGATTGGTCGGAAAAGTCAGCCGCGTGAACCTCGCACCGATCGACGCAAGCCTGCACGCCGGATCGATTCCGGTCATCGCCAGTCTTGGCGAAACCACGGGCGGCCAGATTCTGAACATCAACGCCGATTTCGCCGCCAACGAACTTGTACAGGTATTGCAGCCGTACAAGATCATTTACTTGACCGGAACCGGCGGGCTCCTCGACCCGCAAGGCCGCGTGATCGACTCGATCAATCTGTCGACCGAATACGATCATCTGATGGCGCAGCCGTGGATCAATGGCGGCATGCGCGTGAAGGTCGAGCAGATCAAGGAATTGCTCGATCACCTGCCGCTCTCGTCATCGGTGTCGATCACGCGCCCAGCCGATCTGGCACGTGAATTGTTCACCCATAAAGGTTCCGGAACGCTGGTTCGGCGCGGGGAGCGTGTGTTGCGCGCAACAGCCTGGAGCGAGCTCGACCTGCCGCGCCTGCGGACGCTGATCGAATCGAGCTTCGGCCGCGTGCTTGCCGACGACTACTTCGAGCGTACGTCGCTGCTGCGCGCTTACGTCAGCGAAAACTATCGCACCGCGCTGATCATCACCGACGAAGGCGGCCTCGCCTATCTCGACAAGTTTGCCGTACTCGACGATGCGCAGGGCGAGGGTCTCGGGCGCGCGGTGTGGCAGATGATGCGCGAGGAGACGCCAAAGCTTTTCTGGCGCTCCCGCCACCAGAACGGCATCAACGATTTCTACCACGTCGAATCCGACGGTTGCTACAAACAATCCGCATGGAAAGTGTTCTGGTACGGACTCGACGGATTCGACGAAATTCAGCAAGCCGTTGCGCATTGCGCCGCACGCCCGCCGACGTTGATCGATCGAGCCGCTGAGCATGGCTGAGACATCGGCCACCCAAAAGGTCGGCATCGTCGGTGCGCGCGGGCATACCGGCACCGAACTGATTCGCCTGGTCGCGGCGCATCCGCATTTCGAACTTGCGTTCGTTTCGTCGCGCGAACTGGTCGGGCAACGTGTTGCCGATCATGTTGCCGGCTTCTCAGGCGAACTGCGCTACGAAAATGTTGATGCCGAGACCGTCGCCACAAAACGCGCCGATGCGGTTGCACTCGCACTGCCCAATGACAAGGCTGCGCCGTACGTCGCGGCAATCGATGCACGATGTTCCGAAACCGTTGTCATCGACCTGTCCGCCGACTACCGTTTCGACGGCAGCTGGTATTACGGTCTTCCCGAACTCACCCGCAATTCGTACGCCGGCCAGCGCCGTATCAGCAACCCTGGTTGCTACGCCAGCGCGATGCAATTCGCGATTGCGCCAATGCTCAACGCCCTTGCGGGACCGGTGCAATGCTTCGGAGTTTCCGGCTATTCCGGTGCGGGCACCACGCCATCGGACCGCAACGATATCGACAAGCTGCGCGACAACCTGATCCCGTATGCGCTCGTCGGCCACATGCACGAGCGCGAGGTGACGCATCATCTTGGCGTCGCGGTCGAATTCATGCCGCACGTCGCGCCGCATTTTCGCGGACTGACGATCACCGCGAACCTGCACCTGCGCGAGCGACAATCGCTTGCCGATGTCCGTGCACGCTACGAATCTCGCTACGCGAATGAACCCTTGCTGCGGATCAGCGATGCCGCGCCGTGGGTCAGCCGCATCGCTGGTAAGCACGGCGCCGAGGTTGGCGGTTTCACGTTGTCCGATCATGGTCTTCGCCTTGTCGTCATTGCCACGCTCGACAATCTGCTCAAGGGCGCAGCGACCCAAGCGATGCAAAATCTCAATCTTGCTTTCGGTTTCGGCGAAACCGAAGGCATTCTGCTTGAAGGGAAAGGAGCGCGAGATGTCTGATCTGCTCTGGCAAAAACCCGGTGTCACCGTCGATGCGCAGATCCAGGCGTTCCTGGCCGGCGACGACGTGATTCTCGATCGCGAATTTTTTCTCCACGACATCGTCGCGAGCAAGGTGCATGCGCAAGGCTTGCAACAGATCGGAATTCTGTCCGCCGATGAACTTGCCGATCTCGAACGCGAGCTCGACGCGCTTGCCGATGATTTCCGCAACGGCGCATTCGTGCTTGATGCAAAGTATGAAGATGGCCATTCCGCGATCGAAGCGCGCCTGAGCGAACGGCTCGGTGATACCGGTCGCCGCATTCACACCGGCCGCAGCCGCAACGATCAGATTCTGGTTGCGACGCGGCTATGGCTCAAGGAAAAGCTCGCGCGAACACGCGATCTGTGCAAGGAGATCGCCGGCGTCGCGATTGCGCGTGCAGAAGTCGAAGCCGATGTGCCTCTACCCGGCTACACGCACCTACAGCGCGCCGTCGTGTCTTCGCTTGGCATGTGGTGGTCCGGTTGGGCTGAGGCGTTTGTCGACAACGCCGCTCGCGCGATTGACACGCATCACTGGATCGACGCAAATCCGCTCGGCACAGCCGCCGGCTACGGCGTCAATCTGCCGCTCGCGCGCGATCACGCGACTATCGCGCTCGGCTTCTCACGCCTGCAAGTCTCGCCGGTCTACGTGCAACTCTCGCGCGGAAAATTCGAGATCGCGGCAATTGAAGCGCTCGCGAGCGCCATGCTCGATCTGCGTCGCCTCGCCTGGGACTTGAGCCTGTTCACCAGCAGCGAGTTCGGCTTCGTCGATCTGCCCCCACAATACATGACGGGCAGCTCGATCATGCCAAACAAGCGCAACGCTGACGTGATCGAACTGATGCGCGCGAGCTACGCGAGCGTTACCGCCGCGCGCAGCGAACTCGAACATCTGCTATCGCTTCCGTCGGGCTATCACCGCGACCTTCAACTCGGCAAAGGTGCACTGTTCCACGGCTTCGGCAAGGGCCTTCAAGCGCTCGCGCTATTGCCTGATCTGCTCCGAAATCTCGAATGGAAACCCGAACGCATGCGCGCCACGCTCGGACCCTCGATGTATGCCACCGATCTCGCCGTCGAACTCGCCAAACAAGGTGTCCCCTTCCGCGATGCGTATCAACAAGCGGTTGATCCGCAGCGCTGGGCATCCGGCGATCCTTCCGCCAGCCTCACCGCGCGCACATCGCCGGGTGCGGCGGGCGATTTGCGATTGGAGACTCTGCGCGAACGACTCGCAACGCTTAGTTGAACGGTCACGCTGCACGCGGGGCGGAAAAGCGCCTCGTCGCTTTGCTGGCATCATCGTGCCACGCGATCAGCGTGTACTTCTCATCCGAGCGCAGGAAGTCGATCTCATCGACCGGAATCAAGCGCAGGATTTGGCCGACAGATGCGCGTATCCAGTGCATCGTGGGTGGTGGCAGAAGCAACAGATATACGAACTCGACGACACGCTCGGGATTTTTGTCATGAACAATTCACTTCCCTGCGGTGAGAGAATTTCACGCTTCGGCGCACTTACCTTTGCAACAGATTGCCGATCGAACGCGGTCCGACAACTGACAGTTTCGCGATCTGTGCGGACCTTTTTGAATTGCTCGGCGACGAACTGCTTAATTGGTGAAATCAGCTGAGGGTGGCAGCGACAAATTGCAGATGCCTGTGGCTCGTCTTCGCACATGCGCCAGCTCGGCATTGGCTTTGCGTAGGGATCGTCAACGGAGCAGGATTATTGGATCAGGACTGAGTATTCCGAAAAATCGGGCAGCGGCTGGTTCTCTTGGGCAACTGTCGCGACCGATCTTCAGATGTGCATTCGCAACAGGAGGACTGCCATGATCATCTCCATCGTCAACCGGACCGAAACCCTCAGCGACGAAGAAGTCCATACCGCGATACGGGCAATCAACAAGCAGATCGCCTACGACTTCGAGCCGTACTGGAGCTTCGGTGCCAAACTGCGCCTCGAAGGCGCGGTCGGAAAAAATCCGGACAAGGAGAAGCTGCCGGAATTGCGCGGTGACGCGATCATCTATCTCTGGGATGGTGCAGATGTCGAGAACGCGCTCGGTTATCACGATGCGAACAATCGGGGCATCCCCTACGGATTCATCTTCAAGGAGTTGTGCGATGAGCTCCATGAGGACTGGAGGGTTACCTTGTCGCACGAGGCGCTGGAGCTGCTTGGCGATGCGCAGGGCAACCTGCTGGTGCAGGGACCGCATCCAGACGATCCGGACCGGCAAGTTTTCCATTGGTTCGAAATGTGCGATGCCGTGCAGGCACAGACGTACAAGATTGATGGCGTCGAGGTGGCGAACTTCCTCTTGCCGCTCTATTTCACCACCGAGGAACAACCCGGCGGACGCAACGATTTTCTTGGTCGCCTCAAGGGCAAACAGGCGCTCAAATCGTTCGGCGTCGCGCCCGGCGGCTATATCGGATTCTTCGATCCAAGAACAAATCAGCACGATACCCATACCGCTCCGGACGACAAGAAAGCGCTGCAACGTCTCGCCATCAAGCGCAAGTACCAGGCGGGTCGCGGTTATCTGCGCATTCATGGCGATGCGACGCTGCCCAAGGAACAGGAACATCAGCTTGCGCTGATCAGCACCGGTGTACCGACTGTCTCGGGTGATCCGATTCGGCATGTCGTTGTGTTGATGCTGGAAAACCGCTCGTTCGATCAGATGCTCGGCGATACGACGCGCATCTATCCCGATGTCGAAGGTATTCCGCAAACCGGACCGGTGTACCAGAACACCTCGTCGAAGTCGGGAAAAGTCTATGCACAGAAACCCAATGCAACGGCGGTGGTGAAACCCGATCCGGGTCATGACCTGGTCGATGTGCTCAAACAATTCGGCGACGCAACGACATCGCCGATGGGAGGGTTCGTCAATTCATTCCTTGATGTTCCCGGTGTGAGCGAGGCGACAGCTGGTCAAGTCGAGCAAGTGATGGCTTACTTTCCGTTGGGCAAGACGCCGAAAGAGGATTCACTGCCGGCGTTGCATGCTCTCGCACGCAATTTCCTGGTTTGCGATCACTGGTTTTCATCCATGCCGGGGCCAACCTGGCCCAACCGCTTCTTCGCGCACAGCGGCACTAGCCTCGGGCATGTGTTAATGCCGTCGCGCCGGCATCCCGGCAACATGCGGGTCTACAACCAGGACACGATCTACGATCGCCTAGGGAATGCCAAAACGAGTTGGCGCATCTATCACGACGGTATTCCGCAAAGTATTGTGTTGACGCATCTGTTGCCATCGTTCGTTTTCGGACCGCACTATTCCAGAATCGGGAATTTCGCGGCGGATGCCGGCGGAGCCGAGAAGGATTTCCCCAGGTACGTGTTCATCGAACCGTGCTATTCCGGCAACGACGAAAACGACCAGCATCCGCCGTCGGATGTCGCAGCAGGTGATCGACTTATCGCGGACGTCTACAACGCCATTCGCAGCAATGATGCGCTATGGAAATCCACGCTATTGATCGTGACGTACGACGAACACGGCGGGTTTTTCGATCACGTGTCACCACCCGTAACGATCGCCCCAGATGCCAATACGAGTGAGTACAGCTTCAATCGCCTCGGCGTGCGTGTGCCAGCGATTCTCGTGTCGCCATGGGTCGAGCGCGGTGTGTGCAAGACGCCATTCGATCACACCAGCATCCTGCGCTATGCCTGCGAAAAATGGGGATTGGCACCGCTTGGCAAGCGCACCGATCCGGCGTCGGGGATTTTTCAGGCGAACAGTTTTGCGTCGCAACTCAATCAAGGAACCGCACGCGAAGACACGCCTGGGAAAATTTCAGGACCACCGGTACCCAAGGCTGCCCTCGCGGCCAAATTCCAGCCACCGGTCGAAGGATCACGTGAGGCGCTGCTTTGGTTCATGGCCAACTTGCAGGAAGGAACACCCGATGCGCCTGACAAGACAGGCCAACATCTCGCTGCGCAAAAGATGTCCTCGCGCAAGGGCCAGGCACTGCGTCCGATGACCGATGCGCAACTGCGCAAGACCGCCGAGCGCCACTTCGAGGAGCTACTGCGAAACAAGCAGGCAGAACCAGAGGTAGAGCCGACAAGGCCGTCGGCGGTCACAAAGAAAGTTGCCAAACGCGTGGCAAGAAAATCGGTAAAAGTGCAGCTGAAGAAAGCCAGGACTCAGAAGACGAAATAATCGGAAAACTCCGAATGGTTACCTCGTTTGCCGGGGCAACCAAACGTGTCAGTTCGCTGATCGTGGTCTTGATTGGCGATCCATCTGGCCGGCCCAGTGTTGCTCAGCCACGGCTACGCCTTGCACGCCAAATATCCCAGGCAGTGGCAAACGGAATCCGGGCAAGTTGAATCTCGATATGGGCTGCCGGATCGCTACTGCGCAATATCGCGCCGCAACGGCGACGGTTGGCGCTGAGTTGAGCGGCAGCGACGATTGTCAGGATCGGGCGTTGTGTGGCGAGCGTGTCGAACTCGCGGGCGAGCGATTGCAGGTGATCGCGCAGTGCGGCGGTGCGCGTAGGTGACGGTTGGGCGAGATCGTTGCGGATGAGTCGGTGCCTCGCGAGCGTGTCGAGTGGCAATGGCAGACGACCCGATTGCAGCACCTCGGGGAGTGTCGCGATGTCGAGAAGCGCGCGTGATATTGATTGCACGCGCGTGCTCGCAGCCGGATCGATGCGCGGAAACAGCAGCGATTCAATCGCGGTCAACGTGTACTGGAAACGCGAGTAGCCGACAATCAATTCATCGAAAATCGCTGCCGGTTCGCCATCGCGAGTTTGCAGCGCGACCTGGATTACGCGTTGCCAGAGGTTGAGCGGTATCGCGCTGCTGGCTGAGTTCGCCAATGCCTGCGTCAGTGGGTGGCGCGGTTCGCCGGCGCCGAGTCGCGCGAATTCTTCGAGCCACCAGTGCAGCTTGGACGTGGCAACAGACGACTCGGCAATCGCGAATGCAGCGTGTTCAAGCTCGAAGCGCAGGCACGCAAACGCGGATTCGCAAGTGCGCTCCGTGCCGGACAGAAAACCCAGAGCCAGTCCGAACTCGCGCCGCTGCGCGATCCATTTGTTCTCGAAGCTCGCGAGCGCGTCAGCGCGTTCGGGCATCGCGATCGATTCCTAATATCGCGGGCAGGTCCGCGGGCGCGTCGACCACGTAATCGGCACCCCACGCGTAAGGATCGCCTCCATCGAGG
>JBDTOS010000111.1:0-8137 GCA_039933095.1 Dokdonella sp. | reverse complement strand
CAGTCTGGCTAGAACCACGTAGGCCGCATCGTAGGCCGTCACGTTGTCGCGCAGGGCCCATATGCCGTCCAGCAGAATGTCGTGCCGATACTTGCGGATGCGCAACCCGCGCAGCAACGTCGGCAGATCGGTCTTGCGTCCCGAAGGAATCGCGCCGGCCTGATCGAGCTTGCGCAACGCATTGAACGCCTCGATGTCGATCAGCTCGGGCGCCGTCAACACGGTGTCGCGCGCAAACAGCAACGCCTCCAATGGCTGCGGCCGGAAACGGGCGAGCAGATCCACCACCACCGATGCATCCACGACGAGGATCTTGCTCATGCGGGGCTTAAGCGGCGTCGCGTTCGCGACGGATGATGGCGGCAGAGGATTTCTTGAGCGCAAACGGCTCGGCTTCGCTCAGATGCATTCTGAGTTCCGCTTCGGAGGGCACGGCTGCCATGGCGGCAAGTTCGTCGAGGATGAGATCGCTGAGGCTCTTGCCGGTCAGCGCCGCGCGCGCCTTGAGGGTGCGATGGACTTTGACCGGTACATTGCGGATCTGGATCATGGCGGACATATCATTCACCTCGTTTCATGTGGACAACATGCTAGCATGTTGGCGACGCGAGTTCCGGGCAAATAGCTTATCGCAGAGGGCAACTCGCCACGTTCTTTCAGTCACCGTGCCGCACCCTCGGCTGGGGTGTACGGCAGGCCCATCTTTTTCAGCATGTCCTTGAAGCAAGGATCATTGCGCAACGGGTCGAAGGGCGATTGCCACCCATTATCCTGGCAGAACATTACATCGTGGCCGATGCGTTGCATGGCACCCAGTGCATCATCATGCCCGCCAGGCAACGAATGATTCCGGACATGCATTCCCCTGCAATTACGGAGCAAAAACAGCATGCAGCACTTCGAGCGTGGCCGCCAATGTCGCCACACTTGACTGCCCCATGCGTTTGACCAAACGCGTCTTGTCCAGAGTGCGGATCTGATCTAGCAGGATCAAGCCGGACTTACCCTGGAACCGGATCGGTATGCGAAATGGCGCTGACCGGCTCCCCGTCGTCATTGGTGCGACGATTACAGTGCGTAGATATTCATGCATTTCCGGCGGTGAAATCACCAAACAAGGTCGGCTCTTGCGAATTTCGCTGCCCAATGCGGGGTCGAGCGCCACCAGCCATATGTCACCGCGCTTCACCACTGCAAACGCCCGTCGCCAGCATTGCAGAACTCCGGCCAGACCAGTGCATCGTCACCTTGTTCGGCAACCCGCAGGCTGGCCTCGGTCCAACCTGCTCGTGGCGCGGATGGCAGCGGACGCAACACCAGCGCGCCGTCTTCCACCGTCATCACGGCCTCGTTCACCAGACCCACTTGCGCGAGCACCGGCTTGGGAATGATTACGCCCTGCGAATTACCCATCTTGCGAATGGCGGTTTTCATGCTTGCCTCATTCATTTAATTAAGTTATTACGATGTTATAACGCAACGCAAACTGCGGCAAGCTTCGACTGGTGGGTCATTGACCCGCACTGGCCTTCGGCGGGTACGGCAAACCAATTTGTTTTCAGCACACCCTTGAGCCGCCTTCCTGCGCGAACAGGATCGTGAACGTGCGGTTGCGCTGGTCCGACCACCAATGCTTGCCGGTGCCGGTATCGACCAACTCGCCGTCGATGCGCAGATCGTCGCCACCGCGCTCGCCGTGATATCAGGCCGGCAGCAGCACGATGAAGAAACGAACGCACGCGCCGATGATCAACGCACGCTCAATCAAGTCGGGTCAGCCAAACCGCTGCGCGACGATGTCGACGCCTTGCAGCAATGCAAACGCCGTCGCCGCATAAGCCACCGCCCACTGCACCAGCTTGCGTTGCGTGAGTTTGTCCAACAGTGCCATGTCAGTGACCCCAAGCCGCATCCAGGCCGCATTCGAAATCGGCATCGCCGAGTGCTCGGCATCCAACTGGCCAACCCTGCTTGCGCCAGTAGGCGACGAAACCGTAGTCAATCAGTTTCGCCTTGATGCGTGGATCGCGCAGCATGGCATGGCCGTTCGGCTTGCTGCGATACAACTTGAAGAAGAAATAGGTTTGATCCATGGGCCCGGCATGGCTGACATAGTCCAGATATGCGGCAATGTCCTGACGGACGATCAGGTAACCGGGAACCTCTATCGCCGGAAGCGCATCGAGCGTCGCTTCTGCCGCATGCGGGTCCGTCTGCACAGCACCGAGTGCCCACGGCAGCAGAGTCTGCGCCAACCTGCCTTCGGCTGGATAACCGTCTTGAATGTCCCGCGCCGCCTTGCGCGCCTCATCCTTGCGCGAGTAGGCCAGAGCATAGTTGAGCGCGCCGAAGATGCTGTAGACGTTTTTAGCGTCGAGCTCGCGAATGCGCGCGAGGGCCAATTCCACTTCCTTGCGATTGTCGCTGGCAACTGCCGCGTCGAACCGACGCATCCAGCCGACGATGAAGTACGGGTCGAGCCTGACCAGTTGAGCAATGGCTGCCGCCGCGTCGCCCACTCGCCCGACCAGGTTCAGCATCTCGGAATAGTCCTCACGCGCGTCCGGGTAGCCGGGGTCGATTGCGATGGCGCGCAGATAATGCCGTTCTGCTTCGGCGTAGGCGAAGCGTTCACGGGCGACATTGGCGAGCGCATGTTCGGTTGCCGCCGAATCCGGAGCCAGCGCTGCGGCGTGCGCGGCGGCGTCGGCCGCCTTGGCGAGCCAGCCGACGGCTTGAGCGCGATCCATCCGGACGTACCAATAGATGACACCTTCGGCAAGTGACAGCGACGACCAGCCCTCGGCGAACTGGGGCGCCTTCGCCACCGCCGCACTGAATTGGTCGATCGCTTGCGGCAACGCGTTGCGCTGGCGCAGCAGCGCGCGGCCCCTGAGATAGTCGTCATAGGCTGCGGGATCGATCGGCGCACGGACGGGAACGGCGGCGACGACACCGAGCGATTGTTTGAGCGCGTCGGCGACATGCCGGGCGATGTCGTCCTGAAGGGCGAACACACCTTCCAGTTGGCGGTCGTAGGTTTCCGACCACACGTGGAAACCGTCGGACACGCGCACCAGTTGTGCCGTGACGCGCACCTGCTGGCCATCGCGGCGCACGCTGCCCTCGACGATGTTCGCCACATCGAGCTTGCGACCGATCTCGCGCACGTCTTCGCCCTTGCCCTTGAAAGCGAATACCGAGGTGCGCGCCACGACCTTCAATTGCGGCACCTTGGCCAGCACGTCAAGCAACTCTTCGGTCATGCCGTCGGAGAAATACTCCTGTTTCGGGTCACCACTCATGTTCTGGAACGGCAACACCGCGATGCTGTGCGGATCACTTGCCGCTGTCGGCGTCGCCGAATCACCCTTGCGGAAAGAAGGCTGTCCGTAGAAATACCAACCCAGTGCAAGCACGGCGAGCACCGCGGCAATGGCATAGATACGCTTGCTGCCCCTCACGTCTGGATCGAACTTCACGCCCGCAGGTGTGGCATCGAACATCCAAGCCATCACCAGCGTCAGCGGGAATCCGAGCAAAGCAATCAGGATGAAGACGCGCAACGCCCATGGCGGAGCATCGAATGCAGGGAATCCTATCGATACTGCCTGGATCGCCAGCCACGCGACGACAACGTAACCCGCTCCCACCTTGAACACCTTGCGACGCTTGACTTCGTCGAGCAGGTTCATGGTGTTGCATCCTTCACGCGCGGCGGGTACTTGATGGTTTGCTGCGGCGGCCAGTGCAATCCGGATTCGGCAAGGTGTGCCTTGAAGTTGGGTGTGGCATCGAGATCGAATGGTGCTCCGCATTGACATTCGGTGACGAGGATCGCCAGCAGCAGACCGCCCCCGGGCCGGGCGTCCAGCATCGCAGCGTGTCGATTGGCTTCGGTCCGGTCTGCGAACAGCGCGGCTTCGACGGCGTCCACGATCGCCCACATCTTCAATTTGGAATCCTTGCGATCCACGGCTAGCAAACGGGCATGAACGCTTGCTGCATCGGCAGCCTCTGCCCTGCCTACGATCAGTTGGGCCAGGTAATAGTTCTCGCCTTTTGCTTCTGTCGCGGCCAGCAGCGTTTTGGCCTCGTTGATCCGGCCCAGTATCGCCATTGCGATCGCCTGATCGGTGCTTGCGGAGCTCGTTGCCGCCCCGCGTGCCTTCGCTGCAGCCGCCTGAATCGCAAGTACCCGCTCGGCTTGTCCGTTGGTCCGCGCCGCCCACGAGCGCGTGCTGAAATTGATCGTATTCAGCGGATCACAAACGTTGACACGTACGCCCAGACTTTCAACAAGATCGCCGAAGCCGAATGCGCTGGCAAACACCGGCATCCAGTTCGGGGCGCTGCAGCCCGGCTGCTTGAGCGCACTTTCAATGCGATCCGACAGTCCGTGCCAGTCGTCGCTCAGCAATTGCCGCTCAGCAAGCGCCAAGTCGCGTTGTTGGGCATCGGGGCTCTTTGCTGCGGCCAACTCAAGGGTCGCTAAGGCAGAGCGCTGCGCAGCAAGGCGTTCACTGTGATCACGATCGTCGGCAATCAGGATGTGTTCGTAGAGATCGGTTTCGGCGAAATAGGCAAAGGAAAAATTCGGTTCGAGTTCGATGGCCTTGGCAAACTCGACGTTTGCCAGGCGCAGCGTATCGATCAAATCAAGACCGGGTACGCGGTGCGCGTCGGTATAGATTTTCCAGCCACGCTGATAGGCGATGAAGGCGTCGACATTCTTTACGCCGGCTTCGCGCATGTGGTCGCGTTGACCGTCATCGAGCACGACTTTCAGCACGCTAGCGACCTGCTCGGCGATATCCAGTTGTACGGCCAAAGTATCCTGCATCGTTCGATCGTAGGTCTGCGACCACAGATGTATTCCGTCGGAAGCGCGAATCAGCTGTGCCGTGATACGCGCCCGATCACCTTCGCGCCGCACGCTGCCTTCCAGCACGCTGGCAACACCAAGCCTTTCGCCAATCGTGCGCAAGTCTTCGTTCTTGCCCTTGAACTGGAACGACGACGTGCGTCCAACCACTTGCATACTGTCGATACGCGCCAGGGAATTCAGAATTTCCTCGGACAGGCCATCGGAAAAAAACTCGTTTTCCTTGTCGGTCGTCATGTTCACGAACGGCAGTACCGCAATCGAGCGCGGATTGGTTTTCGATTTCTCGGCACTCGCCTCGGCAGTCACCTGCTCGCTGGTTTGTATAACCAATGCCGCTTCGCGCTTTGGCCCGAACACGAACTTGTCGATGGCGAAGTAACCCAGCGCAAACGCCAACAGCACGATGATCAGGCGATCCATGCGTCGCGCGGTCTGCGGCGCGATCGATTCTTGGGATGGCACCTCCGCGTCGCGCTTCAATCCCTGTGGCGTCAGCTCGAACACCCACGCGATGACCAAGGCCGGCACGAAACCGATTGCCAGCAGGATCACGAGGCTGCGCGCGATCCAATCCGGCGCGCCGAACATCGGCAGGATGGTGCTGGCGACCTGCACCAGCAGCCACGCACCGACCAGGTACAAGCCGGCGGCGCGAATCACGTTGCGGCGTTTGAGTTCGGTGATCAGGTTCATGGCGTGCTCCAGACACGAAGCTTGCAGTGCTTCGCGGCATGCATGAAATCCTTGTCGGTACTAAGCAGCACCAATCCATGACGAATACATAGTTGCGCCAACAGCGCGTCGATAGTGCCCAATTGGACACCCTTCTGGCGACAAATATTTCGCAATTCCGCCGCATCGATATGATCTTGTCGATCAGGGCTCACAAACGGCAACGCCGCAAATCGTTCGATCAGGTCGGCCCGCGCCTTCGGCCCGGTGAATCCCTGCAACAGCTCCTGCAGAATCAGCCCGGTGCTGATGATTGCATCGCCACGCTCCAGCGCCTGTCGCAATGCGCTCACTTCAGGCTCGTCGTGTGTCGAATCGCGCCGGAACGCCAGCGACCATACTGACGTATCGACCAGCAAGGTCATTGACGCTGACGCTCAGCCTTGTAGTCGGAGCGTGTATCCCACTCGAGGTTTCCCATCAACTCGAGCAAGCGCCGTTGCTTGCGTCGGGCGATGAATTCCTCGAGTGCGCGCGTCACCGCAGCCTTCTTGGTGCGCTCCCCGCTCACCTGTAGCGCGTGATCGAGCAGTTCGGGGTCGATCGAAAGATTCGTTGCCATGTGTCACCTCTTACACACGATGCTACACACATCGATCGAGCCACACAATTTCCGTGCTACGCGGATCGATTGCAGCCTATATCGATCACATTGCGGCGCCTGAGTTCGGCGAGAAGGCTCATGGCGTCTCCTTGGCGATCGCGCGGAGGCTTTCCATGATGGCTCGGTTGTTGCCGGTCAGATCGACCATGCGCGTTTCAAGGTCGGCGATGCGCAGTCGCAGGAATCGCACGAGGTCCGGATTGGAACGCAGCGTCTTGGCGGACTCGGCGATGACCTGGGCAGGCAGGCTGGTGCTGCACGGGTAGTCGAGATTGTTGCGGATGCCGTCGAAGTCCCCGGGTTCGACGCGTCGATCACCGCAATGTTTGCCGAGCGCACGCTGAACCTCGTTCGGCAGGCTCATGCGGAAGGCTTCGCGATAGCGCGAGCGCAGGCCTTCCTGCACCAGGTTGTCGAGTGTGGCCACGTTGTAGAGCCGCATCGCCGTATCGCGCAGGGTCTGGTCGCGGATCAACCCGATGTTGCCGGTCGAGATCAGTTCGTCATACGTGCCACGGCGGCGTAGCCGATTCTTGTACTGGGTGGCGCGGTAAGCGCTGACCAACAGGGCTTCGTCCGCCAGAGGTGCCGTGCCATCGAGCGCGTTGACCGCCTGATTGGCGTTGGCCAGCACCTCGCGGTTGTAGTTGATGAGGAACTGATAACCCCAGTCCTCCTCGCGAAGGTCGGCCTTCAGGTGCGCGGTGAATGCTCCAGACTTGCGGTCGGTCTCTCGATCCTCGTTCCAGTTCGACACCTGGATGCCGATGAACACGCCCAGCACGACGATGACCAGCTCGATGAAGACGCCGGTCCAGTGTTGCTGCTTGAGGCTCTCGACGAGACGGCGAAGGATCATGGTTTCTCCTTGCCCATGGCCTTCAGGCTTGCCCGGACTTCCGGGCTCATGTTCAAACCGATCGTCGCCAATTGTTGCTTCACGTCGACAATGCGCAGCCTGAGCAGCGGAACCAGCGATACATCTGAACGCAAAATGCTGGCCGCCTGTTCGATGTCATGTTGCAGCAGACCAGTCTTGCAGTCGTAGTTCAGGATCGTGCCGAGCGAAGCGTAGTCGCCAATCGTGAGATCTTTGTCGCCACACGCGTTCGCGATGGCGTCCTGGATTTCAATCGGAATCATCATCCGGAAGGCAACCCGGTAACGCGAGTTGATGCCTTCGTTTTTCAGGTTCTCGGAGGCATTGTCGTTGTAGACCTCGGTCGCCACCCTGCGCAGCAGCTTGTCCTTGATCAGGCCCATATTGCCTGTGGACGTGAGCTCGTCGTAGGTTTCCCGATACCGGACCAGTTCACCGAACTGGGTGGAGCGATAGGCCGCGATGATGAGCGCCTCGTCCGCTAGTTCGCTCTTTCCTTCCAAAGCTGACAACGTCTTTTTTGCGTTGATCTGCACGTTCTCGTAATAGGCGTCCAGAGCAGCACGGTTCCAGGCCTCGGTGCGCAGGTCTTCGCGAAGGCGCTCAGTGAAGGCTTCGGATTGTTGGTTGGTAGCGCGCTCCTGATTCCAGTTCGCCACCTGTATGCCGAGAAAAACACCGACCACCAGCAGCACGAACTCGATCCAGATCGCCGTCCAGTTTTGTTCCCTGAGCGATTGCGAGAGGCGGCGGAGGATCATGCGATGCCTCCAAAGGACGGAGCGCTCATTTGGCAACTTCTGCGCCGGGATAGAGAATGTTGATGGCCGACCCCTTCTTGTAGTCGCGCCAGTCCGCGACGGGTAAGCCCTTCGTCTTGCAGTAATGCGGCATGCCGGAGAAATCGGCCCCGTTCGCATTCTTGCCGGAGGCATTGAGGAAGAGTTCGACCATCTCGTCCGGTGGGGCGATGCCGGTATCGGCGATGACGCGCATTCGCTGCTTGGCGTTCAGCCCTTCGATTGCCGTCAGG
>JBDTOS010000110.1:0-8148 GCA_039933095.1 Dokdonella sp. | reverse complement strand
GCTGGCTGATTGACCTTCGGGCGACGGGTATTGCCAGGTCGGAATCAGGTTGCTGGCAGCGAGCGTCTTTGGCTTTTCCGCATACGGTGTGCCGCCGATCGTCCCGAACTGGTTCGGCGACAGCAATTCCATGCTGGTCCACTTGGCGTACTTGGTATCGTCGTAGGTATCGTGGCGAATATCGAAACTGGCCTTGCCGACCAGCAGCAAAAAACGCGGGCGCGGCTTTTGCCAAGTGTGCCAGGCGACATCGACGAACTTGCGGATCGCTTGCGGATGGGGAATGCCACCGTTGAACTGGTCGTACAGCTCATCGACATCGATCAGCGCCACTTTCATGCCACGACTCTGATGGAATTCCGCGAGCGGTCGCGCAGCCTCGATGAGGCTCTTGTGGCTGACCATCAAATAGTCGAACGGCTGACCGGGCTTGTGCCAGTCGGTCGTGGCGCTCACCGGTCGAATCAATAACGGCCAAGCGAGCTTGCCATCGAGCAACGGATATTGCGCAACACCGACCGGCGCGGCAGCAAACTGATAGCGACCGTCAGCGATGCGTTTCCCCACTCGGCGCACACCATCGTCGCCCATCAGAACCGGCAATCCCTCTCCGCGATAGGCGATTTCAATGGGATTGTCCGCGCCGGATTCAACGTTGAGGGCAAGCGTGCCGGCATCGAGGTCGCCAGCGATCGGAAAGCGCATCTCGACCCAATTGAACATGACGACATCGACTAGCGGATTCTTGGTATCGGTCGATACGAATCGCTTGGGGACCTTCATCGTCAATGTATTGCCACGTTGCTTGAGCAGCGCTCGCGCCACTTTCAGTTGTTTGACGACCTCATCGCGTCCGTTCCATCCCAGCGATCCGACCGACTTGCCGTTGATCGTGACTTCGACCAGGTGGTCGGTCAGTGCCTTGTCCGCTTCGGTCGTTCGTATGTACAGAGTCGACAGGCCGCGAAAGTTCAACGTCACCGCAAGGTCGTTACCGGGCTCGGCAAGTCCATGCTCTATAAGATCTGGCAGGTCAAACGGCGTCGAAAACGGTTCCGGGTCGACATGGGTCAGCTTGGCCCATTCCCAGAAATCGGGTTCCTCGCCCGGCTTCTGCTGCTGCTGGTCGAGCCGCATCATCAGCTCGTCGTGTTCCAGGTGCAGAGTGCGCCCGAGCACTGCGCGACCGCTGCCAGTCGGTTCCTTGTCGAGGATGCGCGCTGGCACTTCCCCAGCCGCGTGCAGCAGATACACATTGTTGACGCTGTAAGCGTCGTTGTAGCTCTCTGCTCCGCGCAGGTGATGTCCGACCCACTCGATGCGCGCGTTCGGATCGGGTTTCGTTTCCGCCCATTTGACGACGCGGATCGGCACATCGCCATCGCGATGACTCAACGTCAGTTGATCAGCGCGACAGTCTGCTAGCGTCGGCTGCTGCTCCGCAATCGTCTTGTAGTCAAGTCCGTAGACACCACTCTGCTCGATCTCGATATGCAGCGAGCCGCTGCACGCCGATGCCACTCGCGGTCCTACAAGAATCGCGAAGACGGCAAGAATGGAAGAAAACGCTTTGATATGCATGCGCTGCCTGAGAAAGTTGGGGGCGCCGAAGACCACGCCCGAAGGTGCGCTGCGCCGCAAGAACCCGTTAGGCTACCGACCCGACACGGTTGCCGCAAGAAACTCCCGCGCCTGGGATGCGCCGCCCCCCCAGGACTACGATGCGGTATTTGACGAGATGACACGCTCCCCGACTACATTCCTGTTCATTGGATGAAGATCAAACCCGTCAACAAACAGATGGCACTCGTTTCCGAACAACTGTCGGTCGAGCGATTGCGCGACTTGCCTGTTCGCGCGAGCGCGCTACTGCGTGAGATCGCCAGGTATCTCGATCGAAACGATAGCGCCGCAGCCGAGCACAGTGCTGCGATCGCACTGACCCTGGCACCCGATCATCCCGAATGCCTACGCCTGTTTGCTCTGGTCCAGCAGCGGCGCGGCAGTCCTCGCGACGCGGTGGTTTGTCTACAGCGTTCACTCGCTGCGCGACCGGACGATGTGCTGAGTCTGTCGCAGCTCGCAGCGGCCCTGGGCGATCTGAGTGAATTCGAGCCGGCGATCGACGCGCTACAGCGCGTGTGTGAACTGGCACCGACCGCCAGCGCATGGTTTGATCTCGGCGTGATGCTCGATCACGACGCCATGCACGAACACGCGCTCGCCGCTGCCGAACACGCGCTGCTGTTGCAACCGACGCTCACCAGCGCACGCTTTCTGCGCGCACGTTCGTTGCAAGCACTCGGGCGAATCGACGAGACGGCCGGCGAATATCGACAGATCATCGCACGCGGAACGAGCCTCGCTCAGGCGTGGTTCGGGCTGGTCGATATAAAGACCGTGCAACTGACCGAAGCGGAATTGGCAGAGTTGAAGGCACTCGCAGCGCTGCCGGCGCTGAACGTTGACGAGCGCGCAATTGCCGATTTCGCGCTCGGCAAGGCTCTGGAGGATGCAGGTCGCCATGCCGATGCCTACGCGAGTTTCGAACGAGCCAATGCCATCAAGCGCCGCAGCGAGCGCTGGAACGCGGAGGCGTTCAGCCGTCACATCGAGCGTATTGCGGCAGCGTTTGCTCAACCGATCGAAGTTGTAGGCAACGCCGCCGGCCACGAAGTCATCTTTATCGTCGGCCTGCCGCGCTCCGGATCGACCCTAATCGAGCAGGTGCTCGCTGCGCATTCGCAGGTCGAGGGCGCGAGCGAATTACCGTATCTGAACGCAGTACTTGCCGACGAGTCGAAACGGCGTGGCGCGGCGTTTCCTGCCTGGGTCGCGGCGACAACGCCGACGGACTGGCAACGTCTCGGCCAGGATTATCTGGCTCGTGCCGATCGCTGGCGCAAGCACAGGCCGCGCTTTACCGACAAGCTGCCGGAAAACTGGCCCTATGTCGGCGCAGTGATGGTGATGCTGCCCAATGCGCGCATCATCGACTGCCGGCGCGATCCGCTGGAAACCTGCTGGTCCTGTTACAAGCAGTTATTCGCGCCGGGGCGGGTCGGTTTCAGCTATGCGTTCGACGATCTCGCGGCCTACTGGCGCGACTATGAAAAATTGTGTGGTCACTGGCGTGAGCTTTACCCGGACAAATTCCGCACACAATCCTACGAAGCACTGATCGCGAATTCCGAGTCCGAGATTCACGCCTTGCTGAAGTTCTGTGGTCTGCCGTTTGAAGAAGCTTGCACTCGCCCACACGAAGCCTCGCGAGCCATCCGCACCGCCAGCGCCTCCCAGGTTCGTCAGCCGATCCGTGCGAATACCGCGCAAACCTCGCGATACGGCGACGCGCTGAATCCACTGCGAACAATTCTGGATCGGCGCACCGAACGGTAACCGCGTTTGCACGCAAACCATGAGGGCTATCGACGGGAGGCTATTTGGCCGCAACGGACAGTCGACTGCCAATATTGACAAGGACACGCATACAGTGCAGGGTGCGGGTTGGGCATGGCGGTTTCGCGTGCCTGACAGCCGGAAATTCCTGATTTCATAGAAGGAATGGTTGCGTTTTACCCTGGACCTCTGCGACCAACATACCCATTCACCCTTACCTGCTTCTTCCTGACGACTCGACCTGCCCACGGGGACACCTTTATGAACATTCGCAACAACCTCTCACGCATTACCAAAAAGCCCGCAAGCCGCGCTGCACTTCAAGCACTGGTTGCGGTCGCTGCAATCACCGCAACGTCGACGAGCGCGTTTGCTGCCGTCGTTTGCAACAATCCAGTCAGTATTCCGGTGCCGCAGACAGTCGCAGGCATTTATCTCAATCTTGTCACCGGAATATTTAACAGCTCGCCCGCAAGTGCTCCCGGTTGGGATTTCAATCCATGGGGCACCGGCAGCATCTTTTTCTATGAAAATAATGCGGCTTCGCCTATGGATGGCGGCGTCGTTACCAGCGGCACGACTTATGCGGCGCTGGCTTCCGGGAGTCCAATCGGTGCTGGCTCGACATATACTCGTACTGGCACGGCTACTACAAACTGGGGCGCGGGGGTCGATGCTTACCTCGGGATCCGCTTCCTCAACGAGGGAACGGCCGCCATCAACTACGGCTGGATACATATCATGACAACGGGACCCACTACCGGGCTGCCGGCGACGATACTTGGCTATTGCTACGACAATACCGGAGCCGACATCATGGCCGGCACAACGCCAGTCAGCTTGAAGAACTTCTCGGTCGATTGAGTTCAAGGATGGATGCAAAAAACCCCGGCTGGTCCGGGGTTTTTTGTGTCTGAAGCCAGCGAATTTTGCGGTGACCTTCGCGACTGGCGTTCTGCGATCGGCGAATCGACCTTCGCTTAAGCGCCTTTCGCCAAGCGCGTGTGAGTCACCCCGCGTTGTGCCTGCCGAGTCCTATTTGATCGCCCTACTTGATCGCGCCGGGCACCAGCGATTGCCAGCGGTGAGGCGGGATGCGTTCGACAAGGGCGGCCGCCGTTCCAGTGCTTGATCCGTCCGAGATTCCATCGTCGATAGCTGGCGCAGCAACAGCGATTGGGGGAGCGGCAGTGCCGACCGAATCGACGCTCGCTGAACGCGCCGCCGCACCGCCTGCGGCGCGCAGATAGCGAGCTCCGGGTCCATTGGCTGGATCGCTCGTTGCGGTGACGGCAACTTCAACTGACGGAATCACGCCAGTCGTGGTGTTGAGGCAACCGCGATTTCCTGCGCTGCCAGCGCCACCGGGCGAACTCAACTGAAATTCCGCAGCAGATGCCATTCCGGCACCAGCGGAGATGGCGAAGACAATGGCGTAGGCGAGCAAGTTGGAGTTGTACATGAGAGATTCCTGGTGCGTGTTGACCGAGGGCGGAATCGAGGTTCGGAACTGTTGAATCGTCGCACGAGCGCGCGCGCAACTCCAGTGCCACCCCATGCAGAGCAGCAAGGATCGCGCCAGAGCCATTACGCGCATCACAGTAGGGAATTCCCGTGGATGTGTTCGCCCTGCCTGCTGTCCGGGCGGACACTGTGGACAGCGCGGACACGCGATCCGAGCGTCCGCTCATACCGATTTTTCTCCTCCAATAGCGTCCTCGACAGACCGTTCCAGACCTGACGCGGATACGATGTCCCCGAGCGAACATCCATCCGCGACATGACCGACAATGATCTTGCCAGCGGCGCTTTTCGCCCGTGGCTGCTACCGTCCCGAAAGCCGATACCCTGACATGCCCGATCAGCAGGTAACCCAAAGCGAGATTCTCTCCGAACTCGCGTCCGGCGCGACGCTGTCCGGTAGCGCGCTGGCTGGCCGGCTTGGCGTGACGCGCACGGCCGTATGGAAGCACATCGAACGCTTGCGCGCGGCCGGCGTGTCGGTGCAGGCGCAAGCCGGCAGCGGTTACCGACTGGCTGCGCCGATCGACTTGCTCGATCACGACGCGATTCTGGCGGCGATGGGCGCTGAGCATCGCAGGAGTCTTGGCGAACTCGGCGTGCATTGGGAAATCGATTCAACCAATAGCGAGCTGCTGCGACGCGCGAGCAGCGATCCGCGCGACCGGCTGGCCTGCATTGCCGAACGACAGAGTGCGGGACGCGGTCGCCATGGCCGCACGTGGTGCGCGCCGCTTGGCGGCGGTTTGATGCTGTCGCTGTTGAAGCGCTTCGATATGAGCATGGCCGCGCTCAGCGGACTCAGCCTTGCGGTCGGCGTCGCGGTGGTGCGCGCGATCGTTGACAGCGGCATTGCCGGCGCGGGCGTGAAATGGCCGAACGATATCGTGGACGGCAATCGCAAACTTGCCGGTGTGTTGATCGAGCTTGGCGGCGATGCGCTGGGGCCCTGCTTTGCGGTGATAGGCATCGGCTTGAACATTCGCATGAGCGTGGAGTTTTCCGCATCGATCGATCAGCCCTGCGTCGATCTCGCGACTCTGGCCGGAGCAGAGCTGCCGTCGCGCAATATCATCGCCGGACGCGTACTCGCGCGATTGCTTGAGGCATCGGACGTGTTCGCCAGCGACGGATTTGCCGCATTCGCTCCAGAATACGTCGCTGTCGATGCCCTGCGTGGTCGCCCCATCCGCATTGTTTCGGCGAGCGGCGAGCGTAGCGGTGTCGCCTGCGGAATCGATGCGCGCGGCGCACTGCGCGTGCGTGGGAACGCTGACGAATTTCGAGTCGACAGTGGTGAAGTGAGCGTGCGTCCGATATGAAAATGCTGATCGACTACGGCAACACGCGGCTCAAGTGGGCACTCCATGACCGCAGTCGTCCGGGACGGGCGCCGACCGTGCACAACGGATTCCAAATCGGCGGCGTATTCGCGCACGCCGAACGTTCGCTCGGGGACGCGCTCGGGCGCGAATGGGAGTCGCTGCTGTCTCCGCAAGCAGTTCTGGTCGCGAGTGTGGTCGATGCGCAGCGCGAGGCTGAGCTCGCCGAATTCGTGCGCGATCGACTCGGCGCGGTAGCGGATTTCATTCGCAGTCCAGCATGTGCGCTTGATGTTCGCAATGCGTACGCCGAACCGGAACGTCTCGGCGTTGATCGGTTTCTTGCCCTTGCCGCGCTCCACGCGCAGCCGCGCGCGCAAGTGCTCGCAAGCATTGGTACGGCATTGACGATCGATGTTCTGGCGGCAAATGGGCAACATCTTGGCGGGGTCATCTGCGCCAGCCCGACCCTGATGCGCGCGGCACTGCGCGGAGCGACTGCGCGTACTGATGCCAATGCCGGTCATGTATGCGAGATTGCCGAAAACACCGCCGACGCCGTGCAGTCCGGTTCGGTGCTGGCCGCCGTGGCCTTGATCGAGCGCGTGCGGGCCAGCGCCGCAACGCAATTGAATAGCAAACCGGTGCTGGTACTCACCGGTGGCGGCGCCGATGAGATCGCTGCGTTGCTGCCTGATGCCGAGCGTGCAGCCGATCTGGTGCTGCACGGCCTTGCCCGCTGGGCCGACGCGATGCCGGACCGGTAAACTCGCCTGCCCCGCCCGGAGCAAACCCACTTCCCAATGTTCGTCCGCGTATTGTTCCTGCTCCTGCTCGCGCTTAATCTCGGGGCGATCGGCTGGATTTTGTCGATGCCGCGCGAGACACCGGCGCTTGCGCCAGCAACCGATCCCGGCGTTCCGGAACTCGTCCTGTTATCCGAGCATGACAAGGCCGGTGCCGCCGCCGAGGAGCCCTCCGCTGCCTCGGTGCCGGCAGCGCCAGACCTCGGCAATGACGTCTGCAAATCAATAGGACCCTTCCAGACTCAGTCCGATCTGCGCGCCGCGATGAGTGCACTGACGCCGCTGACGCGACGCATCCAGTTTCGCGAAACCAGAGTTACGCAATCGCGCGGCTACTGGGTGTACTTGAGTGCTTTTACGACGCGCGAACAGGCACTCGCTGCTGCGCGTCAGCTATCCGCCAAAGGCGTGCGTGACTACTACGTGGTCACCGCGGGCGATCAGCAGAACACGGTTTCGCTCGGTCTGTTTCGCGAGCAGGCGAACGCGCAGCGTCGCTACGCCGAGATCGCGGCACTCGGTATTCCGGCGCAACTGACCGAACGTTCCGAGGAAACGCCGCAATACTGGATCGATTTTGCCGAGGGACGCGCGACGCCGATCGACTGGCGCGCGCAATTTCGCGGCGCGCCGGGTATTGCCGAATCAGCCATCGAGTGTTTTTGATGTGCGAAGCATTGTGCTGACTTGATATCGCGCTGCCCGCGCGCCACCTTGATGATCGAACGCTTACTTTCTCCAGGAATCAATCCATGATCGATACCGACCCACAAACGAATCCCCTGCTTGTTTCGGGTGCATTGCCGCATTTCTCCGCAATCGGCCCGGAGCACGTCGAACCGGCGATTGATGCGATCCTTGCCGACTATCGCGCCGACACCGACGCGCTGCTTGCATCGACTCAGCCGCACACCTTCGCCAGTGTGATCCTGCGCGACGCGCAATTGTCCGAGCGTCTCGCGAAAGCGTGGTCTCCGGTCGGTCACTTGCACGGTGTCATGGATTCCGAAGCGCTGCGCAAGGCTTACGCTGCGGCGCAGGAGAAAATCGTCGCGCACGCAAGCGAGCTTGGCCAGAATCGGGCGTTGTACGCCGCTGTG
>JBDTOS010000109.1:0-8171 GCA_039933095.1 Dokdonella sp. | reverse complement strand
TGAAGCGTGCCGGTGCCGGCGGTGGTAGCGCGGATCGCATCACCTTGCTGCGTGACAGCGACAATGATGGGGTTCCCGATGTACGCAAGGTCTTTCTGCAAGACCTGCACTCACCGTTTGGAATGGTCCTCGTCGGCGACAAGTTCTATGTCGCCGATACCGATGCGCTCATACGCTTCACCTATCACAGCGGCGACACGAGTATCGCCAGCGCAGGCACCAAGGTTGCCGACCTGCCGGCAGGTCCGATCAATCATCACTGGACCAAGAACGTCATTGCGAGCCGCGACGGAAAAAAACTCTACGTCACGGTCGGATCGAACAGCAATATTGCCGAGAACGGCATGGAAAAGGAGACCGATCGCGCCGACATTCTCGAAATCGACGCGGCAACGGGTGCGTCGCGCGTGTTTGCCTCCGGATTGCGCAACCCGAACGGCATGGGCTGGCAGCCGCAAAGCGGCGCACTCTGGACAACCGTCAACGAACGCGATTTGCTCGGCAACAATCTCGTACCCGACTACATGACGTCGGTCCGTGATGGCGGCTTTTACGGATGGCCTTACAGCTATTTTGGCCAGCATGTAGACGAACGCGTGCAGCCACAGAATCCCGAACTGGTCGCCAAGGCGATCGTTCCCGACTATGCCCTGGGCGGGCACACCGCATCGCTCGGCTTGGCATTCTACGAAGGCGACCTGTTTCCCGCGCGGTATCGCAACGGTGCCTTCATCGGCCAACACGGTTCATGGAACCGCAAGCCACGCAGCGGCTACAAGGTTGTATTCGTCGCCTTCACCGACGGCAAAGCGACCGGCAAGCTCGAAGATTTTCTCACCGGCTTTATCAATGCCGATGGAAAGGCAATGGGCCGTCCGGTGGGAGTCGTGGTCGATAAGCAAGGCGCATTGCTGGTCGCTGACGATGTCGGCAACAGTGTTTGGCGGGTGGCTCCAACCAGCTCAACATCAGCCGGAAAATGACGCATCTCTAACGCGCAGCTCGTCGCTTGACCAGCAGATTCAATGACTCAACGACGGCCGAAAACAGCATGGCGAGATAGATGTAACCGCGCGGGATGTGCAGCTCGAAGCCATCTGCGACAAGGACGACACCGACCAACACGATAAACGCGAGGGCAAGCATCTTGATGGTCGGGTTATTGTCGATGAAGCGACCGACCGGATCGGCGGCGAGCAACATGACGGCGACGGCGACAAGGATTGCAGCAACCATGACGCCGATGTTGTTGGCCATGCCGACCGCAGTGATCACCGAATCGAGCGAGAACACGATATCGATCAGCGCAATCTGCGCGATGACGACGCCAAACACGGCCGGCGCACGCTGGGCAACCGTCTCGGCATCCTCGCCCCATACCGATTCGTAGATTTCCATGATGCCCTTGACGACGAGGAAGATGCCGCCGCCGATGAGGACCAGATCGCGGATCGAGATGGTTTGTCCGATCAGTTCGAATAGTCCGCCAGTGCGATCGTCCAATTGTGCGAGGTGCGCCAGCGACAACAGCAGGAGGATGCGCGTGCCGCAGGCAAGGCCCAGACCGATCCGACGTGCCCTGGTGCGGCGAGCTTCCGGCAAGCGACTGACTGCGACCGAAATGAAAACGAGATTGTCCACGCCCAGCACGATTTCGAGCGTGCTCAGGGTCAGCAGGGAAATCCAGATGTGCGGATCGAGCAGGTGTTCCACAGACGATCAGGAAAAATGCAGTCGCGGCCAAAGAACCAGGATCCAGCACAGGACGACGTTAGTGAGGAGCGCAAACACGGCTGCCGAGCCGAGATCCTTGGCGCGCCCGGCAAGGACGTGAAATTCGGGGCTTACCTTGTCCACGACAGTCTCGACCGCCGAATTGATCAACTCCATCGCCAGCACCGGCAACATGCAGCCACACAGCAGCACGCGTTCGATTGCATCGTTGCCTAGCCACAAGCCGATCGGGAACAAGACAACGAGCAGATACACTTCGAGGCGAAACGAAGCCTCATGTACCCACGCGGCGCGCAATCCTTTCATCGACCAGATGAAAGCGCCGTATATTTCGCGTGGACCGCGCGGTTGGGTCGTTGCCATGGTCTTCCCGTCAGGTCTTCCGGTTACCCGCAGTCAGGCCGCTGCGGCCGGCTTGAACGCTACATCGAGTTCGCGCACGGCCTTGACGTCATCGAGACGCCGCACCGGCTGGGTAATGGGAGCGTCTTTCATGACTTGCGGATCGGCAGTCGCAAGTTTCAGCAGAGCGGCCATCACGTCGACGAATTCATCGAGTGTTTCCTTGCTCTCGGTTTCGGTCGGCTCGATCAGCAGGCATTCCGGCACCAGCAACGGAAAGTAATTGGTCGGCGCGTGGATACCGTGATCGAGCAGGCTCTTGGAAAAATCGAGCGCGGTGATGCCGCTGGCTTTTTTCTGGCGGGCGACGGTGACGATGAACTCGTGGCTCGCGCGTCGTTTCGGATAGGCGAGATCGAAACCGACATCGGCGAGTCGCTTCGCCAGGTAATTGGCATTCAAGGTTGCGTATTCGGCAACACGGCGCATGCCGTCGCGACCGAGCAGGCGCGCATAGATGTAGGCGCGCAGCAACACACCGGCATTGCCGGCGAACGTGGTGAGACGACCGATCGATAGCGGGCGATCCTTGTTGCGGATCCAGCCGAAGCTGCCATCGTCGCGCTTCTCGATCATCGGGATCGGCAGAAACGGTTGCAGGCGCGCCGAAACCCCAACCGCACCGGCACCGGGACCGCCGCCGCCGTGCGGCGTCGAGAACGTCTTGTGCAGGTTCATGTGGATCGCGTCGAAACCCATGTCGCCCGGACGCACTTTCCCGAGAATCGCGTTGAGATTGGCGCCGTCGTAATACAGCAAGCCGCCCGCGTCGTGCACGAGTTTGGCGATTTCGGCAATGCGCCGCTCGAATACACCAATCGTCGATGGATTGGTCAGCATGATGCCGGCGGTTTTCGGACCGAGCACTTTTTTCAGCGCGTCGATGTCAATATCGCCATCACTTTGGGTGGGAATCTCGCGCACCGTGCAGCCGCACATCGTCGCCGTCGCTGGATTGGTGCCGTGCGCGGCGTCCGGCACGATGATCTCGTTACGCTCGTGATCGTTGCGATGGCGGTGATAGGCCATGATCATCGCGACGCCGGCAAGTTCACCCTGGGCGCCGGCCATCGGCGCGAGCGACACGCCGCCTTTCATGCCGGTCACGTCGGCGAGGATTTCCTGCAACTCGTACATGCAGGACAGATATCCTTGCGACAACGATTCCGGCGCATATGGATGGCGGGCGAGAAATCCATCGAGCATCGCCAGCGAATTGCAGGCGCGCGGGTTGTACTTCATCGTGCACGAGCCGAGCGGATAGAAATTGGTGTCGATGGAAAAGTTCTTGCGCGACAGATTGGTGTAGTGACGCAACGCTTGCAGCTCGGAAACTTCCGGCAATCCAATTGGCGTCTTGCGCCGGAACTGCTCGGGCAGGTCGTCGGGAATCGCCGTGGGCGGTGGCATCTGTGCATCGGCGCTACGGCCGGGTTGGGACAGTTCAAAGATCAGCATAGATTCGACAGGTCGGGGGCGCCAGCAATCGTCAAGCGACGCGCAATGATGCCATAAACCCGCACTGACCCGAATGTGTCGCCTGCCTGACAGGGGAGTGATCAGTCGCTCAATCCCGGAACTTGAACGCGAGGAATTCTGTTCCGATCCGAGCAGACCCTTGCCATTGGACCTTGTTGCGCAAAATCGTCACCATGCACAATTCATCCATCGATCCGGTGCCTCATGAGTCGTCGTTTCCTGATTGTCATAGCTGGCATCGCGGTGGTGCTGGTAGTTCTCGGTTTGACCTTCGTGGACTATTCTCTTGTCCGCTGGGTGCAGTCGCTGACGATTGCGAATTCGCCGGTGTTCCGCAATGGACTTGCGGCCCTCGATGCGCTGGTCGGAATGCATGTCTTCTACTGGCTCTCAGGTTGCCTCGCGATAGCCATTGGACTACTCGGACAATTCGGCGGCGTGCAAGCGCGCTGGCATCGATTCGCGAGTTCGTTGCTTGCGGCAGGTATCGTCCAGGTTTGTGCCCTCGCAATCATGATCCAGGGCAAGGGATTTTTCGGCCGTTTGCGGCCAATCGAGGTGTTGAGTTCGGGCGACTGGTCGCACGTCTGGTTCGTGGGTGGCGGCTCGTTTCCGTCCGGCCACGGCGCCTACTATTTCGGCTTGTTTCTGCCGCTCGCCGCAGCAGCAACGAATGTGTGGTTACGGGCAATCCTGCTCGCGATACCGGTATTCGCCATCAGTGCGCGCATCGACATGTCGATGCATTTCCTGTCCGACGTGACGACATCGGCGCTGATTGCCGCGTTGTTGGCGCTACTGGTCGACACCATCATGAAGCGCTGGCTACCTCACTTCGCGATTCGTTGAATCGAGAAGTGACATCGCGGTTGCGGTCTCGTGCTCGGGCCCGATCGCGCCGTCGCCGTCGCGATGACTCGCATCGAGCTTGCGCATCAGCGGCAGCATGAGGAACGCCGCGACCGTGCCGCCGATCGCGACCCAGCCGAGCACGTTGAACAAATGCGTGTACAGCGGCAGGGTATCGACGGGATTGGTCATGTCGGCCGGAATACTGGCGTAGTTGGCAACATAGCTGCCGAGGTACTGCGATATGCCGGTCGCAAGCAGCCACGCACCCATCATCACGCCGCGCAGGCTTGGGCCGACGTAGCGCGCGACCATTGCAAGACCGAGACCCGAAATCAGCAACTCGCCGAGCGATTGGAACAGATAGCCCCAGAACATCCACCACGCCGATACCTGGCCGTTCACGGCATAGTTCCCGCTGAACCCGTAGATGAAGAACCCCAGCGCCAGCAGCAGGAATCCGATTGCATATTTGCCGGCCACCGATGGATCACGACCTTTGCTGCCAAGACGCGCATAGAGGATCGCCAGCACCGGGCTCAGCACTGCGATCCAGAACGGATTGAGCACCTGAAATTGTTCCGGCGGAATCTGATATCCGAATACATCGAGATCGACATTGCGCAACGCGAACAAGGTCAGCGAGGTCGACATCTGCTGGTAAAAAATGAAAAACAGCATGGTCTGCGCAGTCAGCAGCAGCATTGCGATCAGGCCACTGCGTTCGCTGCGTCGTCCGCGCTTGATCAGGATCGCAAACAACACGAGAAGTGCCGCGCCTGACATCCAGACGATCGCCTTGGCCAACTCGACGCTCTGGATGATGAAGGCAATCAGTATCGAAAGAACAAACGTGCCGGCGATGACATACAGCAACCAATCGCGGCGCAACGGCGCGAAATCAGGCTTCGAGCCGATGTGCGCAATGAGTTTGCGCTGGATGCGGAACTGGGCGATACCGATCAGCAAGCCGACTGTGCAGGTCAGGAACGCCCAGTGCCAGCCGTAGGTGACGCGAATCCACGGCGTCATCATCTGCGAGATGAACGCACCGAGATTGATCGCCATGTAGTACATCGTGAACGCGCCATCGAGACGCGACGGATCGCCCTCGTACAACCGCGACACAAGGTTATTGGGATTTGCCTTGAACAGGCCATTGCCGGTCGCGATCACGCCCATCGAGAAGAACATCAGCGGACTCGCCCATTCCTCTGCAACCACCAATTTCCATGGCACCGAGAGCAAACCGTAGCCAAGCGCCAGCACGATCGCGCCGAGCATCGTGGTGCGTTTTGCACCAAGAACCTTGTCGCCGATCCAGCCGCCGATTACCGGGACCGCATAAATCATCGCCGCGAGTGCACCCCAGGTCAGGTTGGCGCGCGAATCCTCGAAACCGAGGTACTGCACCATGAACACGACCAACAGGATTTGCATGCCGTAGAAGCCGAATCGCTCCCACATCTCGATCAGGAACAGGCAGGAAAAAGCACGCGAGCGCGACGGCAAAGCGACAGTATTCATGGAAGCTCACCCCGGTTTTGAGCAACCGAGCGTGCCAGATTGCCGCGCTGCTGCATAGCGCCCTGGCAGCAGCGAGGGAAAGAAGCAGTTCGTTCAGCTGCGGATGGCCCTTAATAATGTAAATAGTCTCGATTCGTGGCAAATTAGGCGCCATGAATGGATCTATCCGAAGTCAAACCTACTGCGAAATCCCCATGACCAGACCTACTGTTCTCCTCGCTGATGATGATCAGGAGTTGGCCCAACTGCTGCGCGATTATCTGGTGCGCGAAGGCTTCAGAACCGAGCTTGCGTACGATGCCGAGTCCACGCTCGCGGCCGTGCGCGAACAGCCCTTCGATGCGGTTGTGCTTGATGTAATGCTGCCTGGTCGTTCGGGACTTGATGTATTGCGCGAAATGCGCCGCGAGATGTCGATGCCGATCCTGATGCTGACTGCGCTCGGGGAAGACGTCGATCGCATCGTCGGCCTTGAACTCGGCGCCGACGATTACATTCCAAAACCGTGCAATCCTCGCGAACTCGCAGCGCGCCTGCGTGCCGTGTTGCGGCGCGCGCGTGGCGAGCCGGCAGAAACGCTGACCGACCTGCGCAGCGGACCGATTTCTCTCAAGGCCGCGTCGCGCACGATCACCGTTGACGACGAACCGATCGCGCTGACCAGCACCGAATTCGATCTGCTCGCCATGCTCATGCGCGAAATGGGTCGTGTTGTCAGCAAGGAGCGCATATCGCAGACCGTGCTCAACCGCGCCCTGCGACCGATTGATCGATCGATCGATGTCCACGTATCGAACCTTCGCCGCAAGCTCGGCGATGCGCCGGACGGTGTCTCGCCGATCTCGACGATCCATCGCAGCGGTTATCTGTTCCGCAAACTCGACGAGCGTTGACCGAGGCGTTTCCGAAACCGCGCCTGCGCTGAGACGGCGTCAGTGAGCCGCCTGTTCTGGCGCATTTTCGTCGCGTTCTGGTCGGCGACGATCCTGATCATCCTGTCGATCGCCTGGATTACCACCCATCACTTCGAGACCGAGCGCATCCCTGGTCTCGAAATAACCCGACTGCAGGCCAGTCTCGACGAACAGTTGATTATTGCCGCGCGTGAACTGTCGCGGATCGGGGCAACCGATCGCAGCCAGCTACAGGACATCGCCGAGGGCGACACCTACACCATTTTTCTGCTCGATGGCCAAGGCCATGATGTACTCAACAGGCCGGTTCCCGAGCATGTTCTGGAACTCGCACGCGCTGATGCAAGTGCAACAGAAGCACTATCGGAACGCATGCGCAGACGCAACCTCGTCGCCGCCGATGGAACGTCGTTCATCGCGGTCGCAATGTTCGCGGGATCGCGCTTCGGTCCATTGTTCGATCGCCGGCCATTTCGGTTCTGGTTGCCGATTGGCATCGCGCTTTCGATCAGCGCACTGTTTAGCGTGCTGCTCGCCGCCTATGTGGTGACACCGCTGGAACGGATTCGCGCGAGCACCAGAAGATTTGCCCAAGGTGATCTGGATGCGCGAGTCGGAGCGCTTCCAATCAATCGAAGCTACGAGATCAGCACGCTGGCCGGCGAATTCGATACGATGGCCGCACGTATCAAGGTGCTCGTCGAAAACAATCGACGCCTGGTGCGCGATGTCTCGCACGAACTGCGTTCGCCATTGGCGCGTTTGCGCGTGGCCCTCGAACTTGCCCGCGGCGGCGACGCAGCGAGACAAACGGCATCGTTCGATCGAATCGAGGCCGAAGCCGATCGCCTCGATGAAATGCTGAGTCAGGCAATCGAGTTGTCACGCCTCGAAACGATTGCGACGACCGTGCGCGGCGAGCGCCTCGCCCTCGATGAATTGCTTGAAGACGTAATCAGCAATGCGTCCTACGAAGGTGTCCTGCAACGGCGCAAGGTTGTGTTCAGCGAGCGCAACGCGCTGACTGTTCCGGGTTCGCGCGATACGCTTTCGAGTGCGTTCGAAAATGTCGTCCGCAACGCGCTAGCCTATACCGCTGCGAATACCACGGTGGAGGTGCGACTGCATGCGGATCGCACCGATCCATCGATGGCGCACATCAGCGTACGCGACCATGGACCCGGAGTTGCAGAATCCGAGCTGGTGAGGATTTTCGAACCGTTCTACCGCACCGATGTCGCCCGCGCGCGCGCCAGTGGCGGAACC
>JBDTOS010000108.1:0-8191 GCA_039933095.1 Dokdonella sp. | reverse complement strand
AGCCCTGATTTTTATCGGCATCTTTGTTGTCTTGCTCGTCCTGCTTATGCCTGAAGCCCAGGTACCAGCAACAGCGCTTTCCAAGATCACGGCGCTGCGTGCGGTCGGCTTGTGGGATGAAGTACTCGATCTGCTCGATGAAAGCGCGCTCAAACTGTCGCTCGGTCAGCAACAACGGCTGGTGATTGCGCGTGCGATCGCGATCGAGCCGGAGGTTCTGCTGATGGATGAGCCAACCTCCGCACTCGATCCGATCTCAACCTTGCGTTTCGAGGAACTCGTGCAGACGCTGGCGCAGCGCTTCACGATTCTGCTGGTCACGCACAACCTGCAACAAGCTGTACGTGTATCGCAATTCACCGGCTTCGTCGATCAAGGACGTCTGGTCGAATTCGGTGAAACCAATACGCTGTTTACCCATCCGCAGCAACGCCGCACCGAGGACTACATCACCGGTCGCTTCAGTTGAACGTGCTATCCATATCCGGAAATAGAACACGATGAATCGAGTCAATCTGTCCGATCATATTTCGCGTCAGTTCAACAGCGAGTTGGAAGACGTGCGTGGCAAGGTGCTCGCGATGGGCGGTCTGGTCGAGGAACAGCTTGCTGCGGCGCTGTGCGTTCTCGTCGATGGCGACGCGCGACATAGCCAGGAAGTGCTCGTGCGCGAAGACCAGATTAACGATGCCGAGATCGCGATCGATGGCCAGTGCCTGCAAATCCTGGCGCGTCACCAACCCGCCGCGTCCGATTTGCGCATGGTGCTGACGATCATGAAGATGCTCGCCGATATCGAACGCATCGGCGACGAGGCGCAGCGCATCGAGCGGATGGCCGAGGAGTTGATCGGTGACGAGAGTGCAGGCGACGCGACTGCTGCGTTGGTCGAACTCGCTGACTACGCGCGCGACATGCTGCATGGTGCGCTCAATGCGTTTGCGCGCATCGACGAGCGCCTTGCGCTCGATGTCATGCGCCGAGACCGACGTCTCGACGGCGGCTACAAGACTGCGCTGGCGCTATTCGTTGCGCGCATGCAGGCCGAGCCTGATCGCATTCCGCTGGAACTCAACCGACTGTGGATTGCTCGCTCGCTCGAACGCATTGGCGACCGTTGCAAGAACCTGTGCGAATACGTGCTGTATCTGGCGCGCGGCAAGGATGTGCGCCACACCGGACTCGCGCGCAGCGACGGCGATATCCTCGACTGAGGTGCGAGGTTATTGCAGCGCCCGTTGCGCGTGCTGCTTGATCGTTGCCAGCATCGCGGCCAGTCCATTCGAACGCGTGGGTGACAGATGCTTGGCCAGGCCGATCGCTTCGATGAAACGCGGCTCGGTCGCGACGATTTCTTGTGCGGATCGACCGGAATAGACCCGCAGCAGCAATGCGATCAATCCGGTCACGATCGCCGAATCGCTGATCGCGAGAAACGTCATCCGTTGCGCATCGCCATCGGCAATCAACCAGACCTGGGACTGGCAGCCGGTCACTTTGACCTCGTCGGTTTTCAGCCCATCGGGAAACGGCGGCAACTTGCGACCGAGATCAATCAGGTACTGGTAGCGCTCGGTCCAGTCGCTGAAAAAACCGAATTCGTCGGCGATGGCCAGTTGCGCGGCTTCAGCACTGACGTCACTCACGGATTCTTGTGCACCATTTTCAGACTGCGCATTCATCGAGTTTCACGAGTTTCCAGCGGGTACCTTGCGGACCGTCTTCAATAACCACGCCGCGGGCGGCGAGTTCGTCGCGGATGCGGTCGGCACTGGCAAAATCCTTCGCGGCGCGGGCTGCGATGCGCTGATCGAGCAGGGATTGCACCCAATTGGCGTCGACGCTGGCGCCACCGCTGCCCGCTTGAAACCATGTCTCCGGGTCGGCCTGGAGCAAACCGAGGAATGCGCCGGCACCAAGCAGGGCGGCCTTGGTCGCGCGTTGTTCGTCAGGTGTTGTCGCCTGGCGTGCGGCGTCGGCGAGTCGAGCCAGCACCGCGAATGCCTCCGGCGTATTCAGATCGTCGCTGAGCGCGATTTCGATCTCGTTCGGTAGCACACGCTCGTCGGCAGCAACGAGGACATCGGCGCGATCGCGCAACACACCGTACCAGCCGTCCAGTGTCGCCCGAGCCTGCGCGAGCGACGAGTTCGACCAATCGAGCGGTTGCCTGTAATGCGCGCGTAGCAACAGAAACCGCAGCACTTCAGGCGGATGCAGTTCGAGCAATTCGTGCAACACCATGACATTGCCGAGCGACTTCGACATCTTCTTGCCGGCGAATGTCAGCATGCCGTTGTGCAGCCAGTAGCGCGCGAAAAGCTTTCCGCCATGCGCGCACGTGCTCTGGGCGATTTCATTTTCATGGTGCGGAAACATCAGATCGTTGCCACCGGCATGAATATCGATCGTCTCGCCTAGTTCCGCTGCGGCCATCGCCGAGCATTCAATGTGCCAACCTGGACGTCCGCGGCCCCAAGGACTTTCCCAACCAGGCAATTCCGGGGTCGACGGTTTCCACAACACGAAATCAGCCGGATTTTTCTTGTATGGGGCTACCTCGACGCGCGCTCCGGCAATCATGTCGTCGGTTGAGCGACCGGACAATTTTCCGTAGTCGGCATAGCTCGCGACATCGAACAGCACGTGATTTTCTGCCGCATAGGCGTGGCCGGTCTCGATCAGTCGCTGGCACATTGCGATGATGTCGGCGATGTGCGCGGTCGCTCGCGGCGCAAGGTCGGGCTCTGATACGCCGAGCCTGGCCATATCGTCGAGATAGGCATCGGCGTAGCGCTCGGTAATCGTGGAGATGGGTACGCCAGCTGCGGTCGCGGCGGTATTGATCTTGTCGTCGACATCGGTAATGTTGCGGGCGTAGACCACCTGCGGGTAGTGTCGGCGCAACAATCGGGCGAGCAGATCAAACATCACCGCCGGACGCGCATTGCCGATATGCACATAGTTGTACACGGTCGGGCCGCATACGTAGATGGTGACGCGCGACGGGTCGAGCGGTACGAAATCCTCGGTGCGGCGGGTCAACGAATTGTGCAGGCGCAGTTTCATCGGGCGGACGGATTTGAACGTATTCAAATGATACCAGCCGACCCGGCCGGCTCCGCTGTAATGGAGGCTGCATGAACGAAAAAACCCTGATCCGGCATGACCTTAGCCGACATTCAGCCATTGCATGCTTGAATATGCCGAGCTGAAAGCGCCGCGATAGTGTCGGCGCAGTCCTGATATGAGGTTGTCATGATCAAGGTTTCAATCGCCGCCGCGCTAGTACTGGCCGGAATACTGGCCGGATTGCTGGCCGGTCCGGGTTCGGCGCTCGCGCAAGGCGACGGTCGCGTCGATCCGCCCCAATCCGATAACGTCAAGTATGCGTGGGCCGATGTGCTGCGCGTCGATCCGTTGTACGAATATGCGCAAATCAGCAACCCGCGCGAGGAATGCTACGAGGCTCCCGGCGATCAGCGCGGATCTGATCAGCGTGGGCCGGATAATCGCGCAGGTGGAACCGTGCTCGGTGCCATCGTCGGAGGCGTGCTCGGTAATACGCTTGGCAAAGGCGATGGACGCAGGGCAGCCACTGTGGCCGGTGCGGTCGTAGGCGGCGCAGTCGGCAATAATATCGCCAGCAACAACGATCAGCGCTACAGCGGCACTGAAACGCGTTGCCGGGTTGTTCGTGATCGCGCCCAGGAGCGGCGTATTACCGGCTATGACGTACAGTATCGCTATCGCGGTGATGTGTATCTTTCGCGTCTGGACTACGATCCTGGCGAACGCATGCGGGTACGTATCAGCGTGACCCCGGCCGAGTAGGCACACTCGCCGGACGTGGTAACCAGCGCGCGCGTGCCAACAACCGGTAACTCATTCGGCGATATCAGGGAACAAGCAACGGCTGTGATCTGCGATCGATTCAAGCGAACCAGTGCAATCCCTACCGGGATTCGGACTGGCCGATGAATGCCAGCACTGATCTGAATCCGCTGCGTTCAAGCGATCGTCTTTTGGTCCTTGTGCCGCATCCCGACGATGAAACCCTGGCCTGTGGCGAGCTGATTCAACAGGCGCTCGCAGCGGGCGCGCAGGTTCGCGTCGTATTCGCGACGGATGGCGACAATAACCCCTGGCCGCAACGCTGGCTGGAAAACCGTTGGACGCTCGGTGCGGATGCGAGGAAGCGATGGGGCGAACGTCGACGTGCCGAAGCGACTGCCGCGCTGGAAATTCTCGGCGTCACCCACGATTCAATCCGTTTTCTCGGCTGGCCCGATCAGGGAATCACCGCGAAGCTGCTCGCCGGCAGCGGTGCCGAAACCGAGCTTGCTATGGAGATCAGCGGATTCTCGCCGAGCGTGATCGCATGTCCTGCGCTACGCGATACCCATCCCGATCACAGCGCGCTGCGTGTCATGCTGGAACTGGTATTGGCCGGGTCGCCGCACTCTCATTGCCGCCGGCTCGGCTTCGCCGTACATGGTGCCAGCGACCGCAGCGCCGATGTAAACGTGATCGCGACGCCGGAGCAGCACGCACGCAAGTTGCGCGCGCTCGCCGAGCACAAGACCCAGGTCAGCTTGAGTGGTCGCCGGCTTGCGAAACTGGCCGCGTCGCCGGAGTCGTTCGAGACGATTTCGATGAGTCCTGCGCGCGAGCGCACGGGAATGCAGTGGATCGCGTCGCTACCCGTCGGCCATGCGCGCCTTGGTGCTCGTCACCGCGATGTCTTGCTGGCACTGGCAACCCAGCGTGGAACCGTTCGCGCTGTTTGGCCGCTGCCATCTGCGGGCCATGTCGCAGAAGCAGCATGCGAGATCGATGGCACGACCGCGCGCGTCCGTATCGATACCCGCACTAGACAGATTGCCGTTGATATTCCCGAAAACGTGCGCGTGCTAACTGGTTTCGTGAAAGTCGAACGTGCCTGGCCGCGATTCGTGGTTTTCGATCACGCTGGTTGGAACTCACTGCGAAATCATGAATCGCCGGTCGAGGAAGCGACTGCCGCACCGCATGCGAATCCGGTTCAAGCGTAACGCGCGTATTGCGACGGTCGCTGTCTAAAGCTCATCTGCTGGCTCAGCGGACGTGTTGGGGTGGGGATGGCCGCGGCGAAGCAATGCGCTCATCGCGGTATCGTGTGAACGCCTGCAAGCGCTCGATCACATCTGCGATCGTGATCAAGTCCATGCAGCCCGGATATTCGAGCTTGGTTCCCCAAGGCATAACGCTGGCCGGTTTGCCGCGAAATTTGCGTGCCGTTGCATCGTAGCGATCCACGCACCAACGCCGATCTGAATAGGGCCCGGAACGCTGCGGGTTGCTGGCCGCATGCAAGCCCAGTACCGGCGTGCCAACCGCGTTGGCCATGTGCATCGGTCCCGAATCCGGAGCCAGCACCAAGGTAGCGCGCTGGAGCAGAGCGAGCAGTTGCTTGAGCGTGTCCTTGCCGATCAGATCGAGTGGGCGTTGCGTGCAGTGGCTCAGGATTGCATCGCCAAATTCGCGCTCGAATGCGCTCGGCCCGCCGCACAACACAACGCGCCAGCCGAGCACTTGCGCGGCATGATCCATGACCGCCGCATAACGTTGCGGCTGCCAGTTGCGCACGCGATGGCTGGAACACGGACTGACCAGCAGGGTCGGCGCATGGCCTGGCAAGTGCTCCCTGGCGAATGCGAGCGCGTCGGTGTCGAGTGGAATGTCCCAGCGCACGTCCGTCTGCTCGATGCCAAGTGGTTCGAGGAAACTCGCCATTGCATCGAGCACATGCTCGCCACTGCGCGCAGCAATGCGGCGATTGACGAACAGCCCGTGCATATCCTTCGAGCGCGCGCGGTCGTAGCCGATGCGCAGAGGCGCCTTGACCAGCATGCTCAGCAAATTGGCGCGCAACGCGACTTGCATGTGAAGCAGGGCATCGAAGCGATGGCCGGCAAGTTGTCGGCGCGCGTCGGCAAAGCCGGCGAGGCCCGTGCTTTTGTCAAAGGTGATGAATTCCACATCGGGCAGGTCGCCGACGAGTTTGCGTTCGAGTTTGCCGATCAGCCAGGTCAGTCGCGTCTGCGGAAGCCGGGCTTGCAATGTGCGAACAATCGGCACGACATGGGTGACATCGCCGATCGCCGACGTGCGCAGAATGCACAACGAGGCGGGCGCGGACGGTGGTGACCGATGGGACATGCGCTAGACTTTGTGGATGGCGGACAGTAACTGATGGAAACCCAGGCAAATCGCGTCGCGCGGCGTCGACAATCGATGCGCGCAAGCACCTTGGCAGAGCGATGAAAGAGGCGCAAGTCCGGACCGGTGGAAATGACTCAAGCGCTGGCACTGCCAACCGCGCTCGTGATGTTTCCGTCGGCGCGATCCTCCACGACGCCGCGCTTGCTGTGCGCCCCGAAGCGGCGTGGTTCGATCCCGCGCACTGGTCGCGCCAGGGACGCGCAACTTCAGTCGGTGGCGGGCGCGGCGGCGTGCAGTTTGTCGATACGCCGGTCGGTGCGGCGGTGCTCCGTCACTATCGGCGTGGTGGACTGATGCGCAACTTCAGCGCCGATCGCTACTTGTGGACCGGTGCCGACAAGACCCGAGCATTCCGCGAATTTCGCCTGTTGTCTGCGTTGCTCGAAGCTGGTTTGCCGGTGCCGGTTCCCATTGCGGCGCGTTACGTTCGCCACGGATTTCGCTACACGGCCGATCTGCTCACTCGGCGCATCGTCGACACCAATACGCTTGCCGAACGCCTGCAGTCAAACAATCTCCAAACGACGACCGCGCAGGCAATCGGCACCACGGTGGCAAACTTTCATGCTGCGGGCGCATGGCATGCCGATCTCAACGCACACAATATCCTGATCGATCGGCAAGCCGGCATCTGGATCATCGACTTCGATCGCGGACGTTTGCTCAGGCCGGCACCCGCCTGGCAGGCGGGCAATCTCGCGCGGCTGCGGCGCTCACTGGAAAAACTCGGCGCGACAAAGCAGCCGGATTTCGACGCGCGCATCTGGCATCCGCTGCTCGCTGCCTATCACTCGGAATTGAGCCAGCACGAAATCGATTTGTTGCCATGAGCACGTCCAGCAAGAGCACTACGCTGAGCGTATTCCGATGAACCTGACCCTGCGTTTTCTTGGTGTTGGCAACGCGCAGGCGGTCGAACTCGGATCGGCCTGCGCTGTTGTCGAGCGGGACGGCGCACCGCTGCTGATGATCGATTGCGGACCGGAAGCTCTGACGGCGTATTTTGATCGCTATGCCGCACCGCCGCGTGCGCTGTATCTGACCCATGCACACATGGATCACGTCGGGGGTCTCGAACGCGTGTTCTTCAAGACCTACTTCGACCCCGAGTGGCGCGGTCGCGTGCGCATCTATCTGCATGCTGCGCTGCTGCCGATCGTGCAGGCGCGCGTGGCCGACTATCCAAGCGTGCTGGCCGAGGGCGGCGCCAATTTCTGGGATGCGTTCCAGGTGATTCCGTTGTCGACGGGGTTCTGGCATGAAGGTCTGTGGTTCGATGTGTTTGCAACCCGCCACCATGCGCCGAACACGTCGTTCGGCGTCGCCTTGCGCGGCAGCTTCGTGTTTACCGGCGACACCCGCCCGATTCCGGAAGTGTTGAATCACTATGCACGGAACGCAGAGATTGTTGCGCACGATTGCGCGTTGCACGGCAATCCGTCGCACTCGGGCGTCGATGACCTCGATCGCGAGTATCCGGCCGAGCTTCGCAATCGCCTGGTCCTGTACCACTATGCCGCAAACGCTGACGCTGATGCGCTCGAACAACGCGGCTATCGCGTCGCAAGGCGCGGCGATGTGCTTGAATTGACGGACCCGAGCGTCGAAGTTCGGGTTGCCATGATTCCCGTTGAGCAAACATGACTATCGGTTCCATCCCGCTACACGTGATTCCGACCGGAAAGGTAACGCCTGCGTCCGGGGCAATGTCCGTTGTCGACCGGCGCGGTCGCGGCTTTCACGACCTGCGCATCTCGGTCATCGATCGCTGCAATTTCCGCTGTTCCTATTGCATGCCGGAAGATCAGTATCCGCGCGATCACAAATTCCTCAGCAAGGCCGATCGCCTGCGCTTCGAGGAGATCGAGCGTCTGGCGCGTATTTTCGTGAGCCTCGGTGTGCGCAAGTTGCGCCTGACTGGTGGCGA
>JBDTOS010000107.1:0-8256 GCA_039933095.1 Dokdonella sp. | reverse complement strand
AGCGGTATTCGCCATTGCTGTGACGCGCGCGAAACACGAATTCCGCATGCATATCACCCGCGCGCAACTTCGCGTAGGCCGCATCGATAGCCGGAAGGTCGTCTGGATGAATGGCCGGTATCCAGTCGTGATTGGTGGTCGTCGTCGGCAAGCCCAGCATTTCGGTGGTCGCCGACGAGATGAATTTGATGCGCGCATCCATGTCGGTCACGAACAAAAGGTCTCCGGACCATTTCGCAATAAGATGATGCAATTCGCTGTTTTCGATGGCGAGGCGATGCAGGCGTTGACGTTCGTCGAGCAATGCGCCAATCAGGATAAGGATGGCAAATGTCGTCATCGCAAACAAATTGCACATTACGGCAACGACCGGCGCAGTCGTTCCGCTCATTGCGACGAGTGGGCCATGGCCATGCAAGGTCAGCCCGAGGGCGATCGGCGCGAACAGACCCATTCCGGCGACGAGGCCGGGAAAGCCGATCCGAAACAATACGATAATCAGCGGCGGCAGGATCAAAAACAATGCCAGCAAGGTCGATTGCATGAACACCATTGCTGTAACCAGGCCACACGAACCAATTGCGACGATCGATTGGAACACATGACCGCGCTGCACCAGATCGCGGATATTGCGTGGGCGCCAGCGCAGAATCATCGGGACGACGAGCGCGACTCCTAGCGCGTTGGCGAGATACCAGTTCGCCCACAACAGAAACGTATCTTCGCCGCTGACGAGACCGCGCCCCGACGATCCGATCAACATTGTTCCAACGATCGCTCCGAGTGCAGGCAATGCGAACACCGCAGTGATCGCAAAGCGCGCCCATGCAGCAAGTGAATCAGAACGCCCGTCGACCCAATCCCGGTCCTGGGAAATCACCAGTGCGGCCAACAATGCCTGCAGGGAATCCGATGCGGCGGCCCCGAAAGAAAATGCAAACGAACCGGAAAGATACTGCAACACCAGGACGTGCACGATGAACATGGCAGCGAGGAAAAATGGCCATTCACGACGGGGCGAAATCAGCAGCACGCCAAGCTGCAGTCCGAGTCCCAGCCACAACGTCACTATACCGGCGCTGTTGGCGCTGAAATGCACGGACAGGAATATTGAAAGACCAAGCAGTGTCGCGGCAAACGCAATCCTGCCAAAGAGCGGCCAGCGATCTTTCGTATTCGTACTAATCTCGCCTTCCGCCACCATCACCCGTTCTTTCCCTCGATCGTCACGCCTGAGCCGGCTCTTTATGCTAACCCGGCCCGGTGGAATTGTCGCCGAACGACGATATGTTGTCCGAGCCGGGGCTGTGTCAGTTAACATTTGGTCTCGACAATAATGACGAGTCGCTACGCGTGAATTCGTGCCCATGACTACCGAACGCAACCCACAAGCGCAGCAGATGGGCGATGAATCGATGGTGCGCAATCTCGCCTGGCAGGCGCAGGCGATCTGGCCACAGGAGCGCAGCCTGTTCGATCGGTATGGGCTATCGGGGCCTCTACGCATACTCGATCTTGGTCGCGGTACTGGTGAGATCACGCGACGCCTTGCCGAACGCTATCCAATGGCAGAAATCCTCGGCGTCGATATTCTCGACAGCAACCTCGAATTTGCACGGCGCGACAGTGCCGTATATGCCGATCGAGTTCGCTACGAAGTTGGCGATGCGTTTGCGTTGGATTATCCAGACGCGCATTTTGATCTGATCGTGTGCCGGCACATGTCACAAGCCGTGCCGAATTTTGCCTTGGTGCTCGATGAAATGGGCCGCGTGCTCAAGTCGGGCGGCTGGCTACATCTGCTGACCGAGGACTACGCGATGTTGCGCATGCCGCGCGGCGCACGCGATCCGGATGGTTTCTGGGTCAACACCGGTCTGCCCTATCTCGAAAGCATCGGCTGCGATGGTCGCATCGGCCGCCACACGCCACCGCTGATGGAGCAGCGCGGTTATCGCGATCTTGCCGTCGACTACATCATCGTCGATACCCTGCGCGTTTCGCGCGAAATTTTCGGCGGCATCCTGCGCGCCTGGCGCGATGGCTATGTCGCGACATTGGCGGAGGCCAACGGTCGCGATCCGGTGGATGTGCGTGCTGATTTCAATTCCATGATCCACGACATCGAAACACCTCCGAACTATGCGGTGTGGCATGTACCCGTGGTGTCGGGCCAAAAGCCTTAGATGGCGAATTATCGACCTGAGCGCCGTGTGCTGCGTCTAATGGCGACGAAACCGAATTATTGAATCAGAAGATTTCGCGCGCTTGAACGGTCGCCTTGCTCGCAAGCGCAAAGCGCGGTTCCGGATCAACCGAATCTGCGATCCTGCCGGCAAGATACTCGCCCACCGCCGGACCGTGTTTGAACCCGTGCCCCGAACCACCGCCACCAATCCAGACGTTGTCGAAGTGGGGATGGCGATCAAGGATGAAATCGCCGTTTGCGGTGTTCTCGTACTGGCATACACGCGCTTCGGTCAGCGGTGCATTGGCCAATTTAGGGAAGGTTCTTGCGACAAATTCGCGCGCAGTTGCCAGTCCTTCGGCGCTGACAACGCGTGATCCGCTATCGGGATCGAACGCCGGCCCATGGCGATCAACGCTGACTTTGAAACCGCGATTCTCCAGATCGGGAATTCCATACACCAGCGAGGGATGATGGAACCAGGCCGGCATCGCCGGAGCTGAGAAACTCGCATCACCCGGTGGTGGCGCGAAGAAGAACACTTCCTGTCGGGTCGGGAAAATCCGCTGCCCAAGTAGTTCAGGGAAAAGTCGTGCCAGCCACGCGCCGCAGGCAAACACGAAGGTCCCGGCACTGACCGAATCACCGTGAGTCGTGGCAAGACGGGGCAGTCGCCCTGCTGTTTTCGGCGGTATAACGCTCGCTATCCGGTATTCCAGACCGTCCTGCATA
Source organism: Dokdonella sp. (assembly GCA_039933095.1). GTDB lineage: Bacteria > Pseudomonadota > Gammaproteobacteria > Xanthomonadales > Rhodanobacteraceae > Dokdonella. Next base: position 5,336 of record JBDTOS010000107.1, on the reverse strand, counting down.
TCGTCGGCGACCAGAGCCTGCACAGCCTGACGCGCCATCAGCGCCCCGCTATTCGGTTCCCATAGTGCCCAACCGATTCCATCGGTAGCGATCTGAGGAAACCGTTTGCTGACTTCGTCGACCGAGAGCGCAGCATGTTCGACGCCGAGCGCCACCAAGGTTTCACGCGTCTGGTCAACATAACCATCATCCTTGCCGGCCAGCCAAAGCATGCCGGTTTGTTGAAACAGCGATTTCCGGGTTCGCTGTGCAAGCGCCTTCCAGCTTTCCAGCGATCGCAGCGACAAACGCGTGTAGAGCGCATCATGCCCATAACCCATGCGTATAACGCGCGATTCGCCGCCCGAGCTGGCCCGGCTATGTGCCGGCCCGAACGCATCGAGCAGCAACACCGACTGACCGGTGCTGCGGAGCGCGTGCGCAGTCCATGCTCCGAAAGTGCCCGATCCGACCACGACGACGTCGAAAATCTTCGCGGACATGACTGGTCGCGATCTCCGTTGTTGGTTACTGACTTCGTGGCAGGTTAGTTCGAGCGCTCGGCGAGCCAGTTATGGATGCCCGACGGCACTTCGCGCTGGGCACGGCCGGACACGTAAATGCCGATATGGCCGCCCTTGAACGCCAGTTGGGTGTAATCCTTCGTACCGACGACACCTTCGAGCGCACGTGACGCATCCGGAGGAACAAGGTGATCCTGTTCGGCGAAGATGTTCAGCACCGGCATCGTTATTTTTTTCAGATTGACGCTCTTGTCACCGATCTTCAAACCACCCTGCATTAGCTTGTTGCCCTGGTAGAAATCGCGGATGAACTCGCGGAACGCTTCACCGGCCTGGTCGGGCGAGTCGAAAATCCATTTCTCCATGCGCAGGAAGTTTTCGAGTTCGGTCTTGTCATCCAGGATATCGATCATGCCGATGTATTTCTGCTGGAACAGTCGCACCGGCTTGAGGGTGAGGTAGCACCAATTCATCAGATCGGCCGGTACGTTGCCGAGCGTATCAATCATGAGGTCCACGTCGAGCCCACGCGTCCAGTGCGACAGCATGTTGTCGGCGGTATGGAAATCGACCGGAGTGACCATCGTGATGAGGTTCTTGACCTTCTCCGGATAGATCGAAGTGAAACACAAAGAGAATGCACCGCCTTGGCAGATGCCGAGCAGATTGATCTTAGGCACCTTGGCGCGACGCGCGACGACGTCGACGCAACGCCGAATATAGCCGTTGATGTAATCGTCCAGAGTCAGCCAGCGATCGGCACGATCCGTGTAGCCCCAATCGATCAGATAGACATCTTCGCCTTGCGCCAGCAGGTTGCGGACCAGTGAACGGTCGTCCTGCAAGTCGACCATGTATGGGCGATTGACCAGTGCATAGACAATCAGGATGGGTGTCTTCGCAGTCGGTTTTTTCTCGCCCTTGAAGCGATATACAACCAATTTGTCTTCGCGATAAACCTCTTCCTTGTCGGTTGCGCCATAGTCGACATCGTCGAGGCTGCGCAATGTAGCCAGTCCGGCGCTAATTTTTTTCTGGATACGCAGCGCCTCATCGAGCGCGCGCAACGGTTCGATTCTGATCGGTCCCATGGTCGTCCTCAACGCTTGTTCGATTTGGATTTTGCGGATTTGCCGGTTCTAGCTGATTTATCGGCCTTGCCCTTCGATGGCCTTGCCTTCGAGCCTTTCGAAGCTCGCGCAAATTCGGCAACGCGGGCAGCAAACGTACCGGCCTCGACATTGCCGGCTGGCGGGGGCGTGGACTCGGCTTTCCTCTTAGCTTTGCGGCTGGCGGGTTTCTTCTTCGCCGCCGAACGCTTGGCGGGCGACTTCTCTCCAGCCTGGTTCGCCGCGCGCGTGGCAACCAGTTTCTTCCGCTTGGTTGTTTTCGTCATTTCTTTCTTCGCTGCGACCGCAGGCTTCGTCGGATTTGCAGATGTTGCCGTGATCGTTCGTGCGGATTTCAATTCGGCAAGCTCACGGCGTAGCGCGGCGAGTTCGTCGGCGAGACCATTTGAATCGCCTGTTGCTTCGCCATTGCGCCGAACTTCGCGGCGCAGCTCCTGCAGACGTTTGCCGATGCTGTCGATTTCGCCACGCGTCGGCATGCCAAGGTCGTTGCAATAGCGCTCGACGCTGGCCTGTATATGGGTGCGTGCGCGCATCTGCGCGTTGACCAACTCACCGTAGACCTCGCGGAACTCCGGCGACAACGCAATCTCGGCATAGCCTTCCTCGGCCGCGTCGACCCACAAGTCGTACAGCGCCTTGACCGAATCGATCTGTCGACCAGGCTCTTCGCGGGCGGCAAGCTTCGATTGCAGGATATCGAAACCGCGCTGACTGGCCTTGAGCATCAGCGCGTTGTAACGCGCATTCTGCTGCTGATATTCGAACAGCGCCTTGGCCGTCTTCTGCATGTGCTCCTGTTGCTCGCGCTGATAGCCGAATGCGGGCATGTCGAAGCCGCGCTTGGCGGCTTCGACCATCGGCGCGATAGTCTGCGTGAACTGCGCCATCATCTGGTCGAAACCCTTGGCACCGCTGCCGGAGAGGTCGTTCCATGGTCCGGCCATGGGACCGTTCATCATCGGATTGCTGAACATCGATGCATTCCCGCCGGGGATGTTCATGCCGTTCTTCAAGGCGTCAGTCCAGGCAGTCGCGCCCATGTCCGGCATTTTTCCAGACGCCAACGCTGACAGGTTTTGCAACATGTCGAGATAGGTCTTGGCGTTGGACAGCATGCGCTCGGCAACGTCGCCATGGTTACCACTGCCTGCGTACAAGCGCGCCCATTGCTCTAGCCCCTCGTGCCACGGCGGCGATGACGCCACACCGGTGGCCAGCCCCGGATTCTTGCCGGCCAGATCCGTCCAGCCGTCCCAATACTGTCGGGACATCCGTTGCCAATCTTCCAGCCATTGCGGGTTTGCGGGTGTATCAACCATCTAAAATCTCCTGCGGGGGCGCAGACCGCTTGCGCGATCGCTCGAATGCGTCAAGACGCTAATTATAGTGCGGTAGCCGATTGCAGGGGCCGCGTGGCCTCCTGATACACCTCGACGCTGCGGTCAAATGCAGCTTCACGCAAACCGCCATGGACGTCAGATGCGCGGCTCTGCCCGCACTGCGTGAATGCCCCGCGACTTGTTGCGGGTGAATACGTAGACCGTGGCCGGTGGCACATTGAGCCAAGCCACGCTGGCGCGGCGGAAGTTCAAACCGATGTCCGAAAGCAGATCGCGCGCGACTGGGCTGACCGGGCCATAGGTGAACTGGATAAAACGCCCATCCGGTCCAAGCACGCTGAACGCCGCTTCAAGTATCGCGCGCTGCACGGTTCGCGTCATCGACAGTAGGCCGAGGCCGCTGATGATCGCGTCGACCGGCGGGCCATGACCGAAGCCGCTGCTCCGAATGACCGTTTGAATATCGCGCGCATCACCGCGTTCGACGTGTACCTCGGGAAAACGTCGCGCGAGCAATTTGTGCAGTTCCTTGTTCAACTCGATAACCAGCAGATCGCTCGGCGCAACGCCATGATCCAGCAGGGCACGAGTGAACACGCCGGTGCCGCCACCGAGTTCGACAATGCGGCGCGCTCCGTCCGGCAGTTGGGAAATCATCGCTCGTGCGAGACGCCGGCTCGATGGCGACAATGCCGCGATTGCCAGCGGATTTTTCAGCCATTGGCGAAAAAAAGTCCAGCCGATCGGAGCCTCCTGAACGGCTGCGGCCGCATTGGTTGGTCGGCGCTGATCAATCACTGGCAAGGTTCGGCGATGCGCATTGAGCAGCGATGGTAGCGGAAACGCCTCTGCCAAGGTGAACCGGATCAATTTCTAGCGCAAAACCAGCGCAATCGATGGTCTGGCTAGCGGCCAACCGGTCGAGTCGGGAGAGCGTCGCTGGACGGCTTGTGTCGACGCGGTCCGCGACGAGCCAGGGATACTCACCAGCGCCAAAAATAAAGTGGCCCTGCGACGATCAGGGGAAATCGCCGCAAGGCCGAACGCTGACAGCGGGAAGGGGGATTGCTGCCAGCGTTTGAACGATCGACTACTTGATGGTCCCGGCCTGCTGTCGGATGCTATTGGAGGCAGATCGGAGCGTTCAAGCAGTCGCGAAAGTCAATGGCCGCCGCGGTCGTAGTAACCACCACCGTGCTGGCGACCTCTGTCATTGCTGACACGAGTCGAGTGACCGTAACCGGAGCGTCCGTGGTCGTTGCCTCCGCGAGACCCGTAATCCCGGCCTCCGCCATAGCCATGCCCACCGTAACCGCTGCGGTCATGGCTACCACGATGGTCGTAGCGACCATGTTCGCGATAAGTCACGCGCGACCCGCGATAGCCATGATGGTAATTGCGCGGATAGTAGTTGCTGTAGTACGCAGACCCGTAATAGGAAGGAGCGTAGTACACAGGCGCGTAGCCACCGTAGTAGTTGTCGTCGTAGTAACCGCTGCTGGAGTAACCGGAGTCATAGTAGCCCCGACCGTAGTAGCCACCGTTTGAGATGTTGATACCGATACCCGGCAATGCGATGCCCAAACTGATACCCACATGGCCGCGGGCAAATGCAGAAGGTGCCAAAGCCAACGCGGCGACAGCAAGGACAGCTAGCAATCCGTGCCGGAATTTGCTGCTGCGAGACATTGTCATGATCGGTTACTCCCAAGGATTGCAATGGACTGCAGCAGATTGCTGCGGGAGTGATCTTGCGGTGACCGGGCTGAATCCGAACTGAGTGTTTTGCCGAACGAAATACTTGCAAATTTCACAAACGATTCATTTCGTAGCATTGATGAATGCGTGGATTGCGCGCGAAGTCGAACGGTATCGATGCGCTGGAAACATCGCGAATCTCGAACTTGCTCAGCGCGTCTGAGTCGATGCGAAAGCGGCGGTTGTTGTTCGAGAAAACAATCAGTCCATCCGCACTGAGCCGCTCCGCGCACAGCTGCAGCAGGCGAACGTGATCGCGCTGGACATCGAAATCATCAGCGCGCTTGGAATTGGAAAACGTCGGCGGATCGACATAGATCAAATCGTACTCACCGCGCTCATGCGCAAGCCACTGCATCGAGTCGGCCTGAACGAGGCGATGATTGGCTCCCGAGCAGCCGTTCAACCGCAGGTTGCGTCCGGCCCAATCGAGGTAGGTCGCGGAAAGATCAACGCTGGTTGTCGCCGACGCGCCACCAATCGCCGCGTACACGGAAACCGAGCCGGTGTAGCAAAACAAGTTGAGAAAACGCTTGCCGCGCGCGACTTCGCGGACGCGTGCACGTAGCGGCCGGTGGTCGAGAAACAATCCCGTATCGAGA
>JBDTOS010000106.1:0-8295 GCA_039933095.1 Dokdonella sp. | reverse complement strand
ACGGCAATTGAAACCGCCGTATCCATCGCCGTGCTGGCGGCATCATTATTCGCAACCGGCGGTCGATTGATGATCGGCGTGACGGTGATCGTGACGGTCGCCGTTGCGCTGTGACCATGACCGTCGCTGATCGTGTACGGGAACGAATCGCTGCCGGTGAATCCGGGACCTGGCGTGTAGGTCAGGCTGTTGCCGTTCAATGTCGCGGTGCCATTGGCCGGCGTGCCGACCGAGGTCACGGTCAACACATCGCCGTCTGGATCGCTGTCGTTGGCCAGCACCGGAACCGTGACCGCCGTATCCATCGCTGTGCTCGCGGCATCGTTGTTCGCAATCGGCGGGCGATTCGGAATTGGCGTCACCGTGATCGTGACGGTTGCCGTTGCGCTGTGACCGTGACCATCGCTGATTGTGTACGGGAACGAATCGTTGCCGGTGAAGTTTTGACCCGGTGTGTAGGTCACGCTGTTGCCGTTCAATGTCGCGGTGCCATTGGCCGGTGTGCCGACTAAGGTCACAGTCAACACATCGCCGTCCGGATCGCTGTCGTTGGCCAGCACCGGAATCGTGACCGCCGTATCCATCGCCGTGCTGGCGGCATCGTTGTTCGCAACCGGCGGTCGATTCGATTGTGGAGAAACCGTCAACATGACGACGCCGGTTACAGTGCCGCCACGACCATCGCTGATCGTGTAATTGAATGAGTCGCTGCCGCTGTATCCGATCGCTGGCGTGTAGGTAGCGCTGTTTCCCGTCAACGTAACCGTACCGTGGGCAGGCATTCCAACTGCGGTCACGGTCAGCGTGTCGTGATCGGGGTCGCTGGCATTGGTGAGCAAGTCAATCGTCGTCGGCGTGTTGAAGGTTGCGCCGACCGTGATGCCGCCGCTGGCAATTACCGGTGGGCGATTTGGAATATCAGTCACCGTGATCGCAACGCTTGCGCTCGCGCTACCTGCATGCCCATCACCGATCGTGTAGGTAAATGCGTCGCTGCCGAAAAATCCCGGCGTTGGCGTGTAGCTGATCTGGTTGCCGGCGATGACGGCGCTGCCGTGCGCTGGGCTTGATACCTGCGTGATGCTGAGAGCATCGCCGTCTGGATCGCTGTCGTTGGCGAGCACATTGATCGCATTGTTGCTTGAATCGCGCGCGACGCTGACCGTGTCATTGACCGCGATCGGCGCGTGCGCTACCGGCGGTGTTACGAGACCCGGCTTGGGTCGCGCGCGATAGGTTTCGACGGTGCGCGAGTGCCCGGTGCTCGGACTGCGCAGTGCGCGCTGGATCCATGCTGGCGAAGATGTTTCGCTGGTCGGTACGAAGACGCCGGTTCCGCCAAATTCTTAGCGCAGGAAGAGGCTGACGCGATCGTCGGAGCGATTGGGTTCCAGCGGTCCGCTCGATTCCGTGTGCTCGGCCAGCGCCGACAGACTCCAGCCGCGCCGGCCGATGTATTTGTCGATACCGAACGACAGCGTCGCCTGATGCGCGCCTTGCTGGCCTTTCTGATAGTTCAAACCACCAAACGAGCGCATTGCCAACGGTGCGGAAAAATGACCGCCACTCAAACCAATTCCGAAACTATAGGGTCGGCTGTCGAACAGTTGATCGGCAGTGACGGCCTGCGGGATCGCTGCGAGCGTGTCCGCCGTTTTGAAGACCGTGCTGGTCGAAGCGCTGACATGTGCATCGTTGCTGGTGCTGTTGGCACCACCGGAAAGATATGCATCGAAAAAATACGGTTCACGTTCGAAGCCGAGGCCGACGGTGAACTTGCGATCGTGCGCGGCGTTCTGGTCGATCGCAAAGGTCCAGCGCGCGATCGTGACATCATCGGGGTGTTCCTTGGCCTGCTGCGCGTTCATGCCCCAAAGCCAGTTGTAGTTGGCCTGTACGCCACCGGCACCGCCATCGCCCCACCACAACTGCGCAACCGTAGAGCGTTCGCCGTTGTTGCCGAACACTCCCATGATTTCGCCGTTGCTGTCGCCGCTGTCGGTCAGATTGATCGAGATGCGCGCGTCGCCACCTTCGTAAGTGACCGGCACAGTCGCATCGGACAACGACGGCGCTTCGCCCGGTGTGCGCTGCCCCAACTGTGCAATCGCAACAGTTGAACATGCCGATGCAAGCACCAGAAAAATCGTTCTGACCATGGTCGTCCCCGCGACAACGAAGTCGGATCAACGCGGACACGCCCGATTCGACGCCCGCGCACTTGGTGCAATAGCCACGCGCGACATGAAACAGTCGCGTCCCCGTTCAGACCGTCGCTGGCGACGGCACCTAATCACAAGCCTTGAATCCACTTACAATTATTGGCGGATAGTACACCTAAGACGACTGCGCGGATTCCTCTCATCGCCCTTTGCTGCTGCGTCTATTCGTCGGGCGCCAGCATTTCTGCAAGTTGCTTCTCAAGATCGTTGATCGTCGATTCGAGGGCGTCGTGTAGTTGGCCCTGACGATTCATCAGATCGTCGAACTTTTCGGTCTGCTTCAACGCCTTCAACTGGCCGTCAAACAGCATCCACGCAGCGGTCAGATGCTCGACGTTGTTTTTCGAATAGTGGCGCATTTCCTTCAGCTGGGTGATCGTGTCGGCGAGCAGATCTGCCGCAGTTTTTTCGGGTTGATCGGACATATCGGGTTTCTCCTGTGCGGTCGCGAGGGGTTGCTGGGTTGATCGCTCGCAACGCTACCACTCGCGGCATGAATGGCCTGCCGTAGTGCTTCCATTGCCACGCCACGCGCGCGCAAGTACCCCAAATCCGCGCGCTTTTGCTTCGTGCGGCTAGGGCCATGACTTCCGGGCCATTCACTATTACGAAGTAAACACTAAGATGCAATCAACCCTATAGCGAACCCGCGAGAACCCAAGTGACGGAGCTCGAAGCGCATCTGAAGAAATTCCAGAAGGAATTATCGGCCGGAACGGTGTCGCTGGTCCTGCTGGCGGTGTTGGCCCAAGCCGATGAGCCGATGTATGGCTACATGATCGCGAAGCGTCTGGAGGCGGCGGGCGATAGTGTTCTGGCCGGCAAGCAGAGTGCGCTGTATCCGGTCCTGCGCAATCTGAGCGCGGCAGGTTTGCTCGACAGCGAGGTCGAGCCGTCGATCAGCGGTCCGCCGCGGCGCTACTACTCGATCACCCGGCAAGGTCGCGGTGTGCTCGCGCAATGGATCGCATCATGGTCCGCAACACGTGCGTTTGTGGAAGGCGTGATTGCCGAAGGTGCGTCTCGCCTGGAAGCGCAATTCAAGCGCGAGCAGATTGAAAACTCCTGAGTTTCCAACAAAACGAATTGAGCAAGGGACATCCCATGAATCATCCGACACCGAAGAACATCGCCGAATATCTGGATCAATTGCGCAGGGAATTGCGCGGCGCCGATCCGGCGATGATCCAGGACGCGCTGTACGACGCCGAAGAACATCTGCGCGCGGAGCTTGCTGAAAATCCCCGGCAGTCCGAAGCCGAAATGCTCGCACGAGTAACCGCGAGTTACGGTGCGCCGGATGAGGTCGCGGAGATATATCGAGTCAAGGAAGGCGAGGTCGAGCATGCGATTCGGCCGCAGCGTCCGAGGCCGCAGAAATCAGCACTTGGAAAATTTTTCGGCGTGGCCGCCGATCCGCGCAGCTATGCCGCGTTGTTCTATATGTTACTGGCGTTGGCGACCGGTATTTTCTATTTCACCGTTGTCGTCACGGGGCTATCGATGTCGATCGGATTTTCGATCCTGATCATCGGCATCCCGTTCATCATCCTGTTTTTCGGCATCGTGCGCGTTCTGGCGCTGGTCGAAGGCCGCCTTGTCGAAGCGATGCTCGGCGTGCGCATGCCGCGGCGTCCAGCGTACCCTGCGCAGAACCAGACGATCTGGCAACGGATTGGCGCGATGTTTACCGACCCGCGCACCTGGTCCACTCTGCTGTACATGCTGCTGATGCTGCCGCTCGGCGTGACCTACTTCAGCGTTGCGGTGACCGGACTGACGACCTCAATCGCGCTGATTGTTGCGCCGTTCGCGCAGTTTTTCAGCGATGGTGGTATCAATTTCGAATTAGGTCCGTTCGACACGTTACCGATGTGGGCAACCCCGCTGATAAGCGTGATCGGTATCGCGCTGCTTTTCGCCACGCTGCATCTGGCGCGCGGAGTCGGCCATTTGCACGCGCAACTGGCGCGTCATCTGCTGGTGCAGTCGGCGGAAAAGTAGGCGTGAGTGCGACGCGCGATATGCGTCGCATGAATACTAGGCGTCGCGTGAATTACGTGGTGCTGGCGCTATCGAGTTCGGCGATATCCGCGCTGCTCAGCGTCAGTTTCGTCGCAGCGATCAGATCGTCGAGTTGATCGAGGCTGGTCGCGCTCGCGATGGGCGCGGTGATGCTGGGTCGCGCGAGCAGCCAGGCCAATGCGATCTGGGCCGGATTCGACGTATGCCGCGCCGCCACCAAATCGAGTGCCGCAAGAATCCGCGTGCCGCGCGGATTGAGATATTTGCGGATGCCTTCTCCGCGTGCGCTGCTCTTGGTGACATCGGCAGCACTGCGATATTTGCCACTCAAGAATCCACGCGCCAGCGAGAAGTAACTGACCACGCCGATGCCTTGCTTGCGCGCCAGCGGTTCGAGTTCTTCCTCGTAACCGGGACGATCGTACAGATTGTATTCGGGCTGCAGGACTTCGTAGCGCGGGAGTTCGTTGCGACTACTGAAGTCGAGCGCTGCGGCGAGTCTCTCGGCGCTGTAATTCGATGCTCCAAGCGCGCGGACTTTTCCCTGTGCGATCAGTCGCGCAAATGCGCCGAGGGTTTCTTCAAGCGGCACGGACGCATCATCTTCATGAGCAAAGTAAACGTCGATGCAATCGATCTGCAATCGTTGCAATGATTCATCGCAGGCGGCCTGGATGTTCACTGCCGACAACCCCGGATGGCGATCCCACTTTGCGACTTTGGTCGCGATCACAACGTCGTTGCGCTTGCCGCTGCGCTTGAGCCAGTTGCCGATGATCGTTTCGGATTCACCGCCCTGATTACCTGGTACCCAGCCAGAATACATATCGGCGGTGTCGATCATGTTGAGACCAGCACCGACAAACTTGTCGAGCAGGGCAAACGAGGTTTTCTCGTCTGCGCTCCAGCCAAATACGTTGCCGCCGAACGCGAGCGGTCCGATTTCGATTCCGCTGTTGCCAAGTTTGCGTATCGCCACGGCGCTATCCTTTTTTTGATAGGGATGGCTTTGAAGTCTGCCGCTGCGCCGAGTAACGCCGGATGAAGCTGCGTACGTCGGGATAGATTGATTCGCGCCAACGGCGGCCGCTGAAGATGCCGTAGTGACCTGCGCCATGCACCGTGATGTGCTGATGATTTTTTGCCGGAATGCCGGTGCACAAGGCATGGGCGGCTTCGGTCTGTCCGGAGCCGGAGATATCGTCGAGTTCGCCTTCGATCGTCAGCAACGCAGTCTTTTTGATGTCCTGCGGCTTGACGCGTTCGCCGCGCACATCCCACTCACCGCGCGGCAAAAGGTGCTGCTGGAACACCACGCGGATCGTGTCGAGGTAGTAGCGCGCCGGCATATCGAGAACAGCGTTGTAATCGTCGTAAAATTTGCGATGCGCCTCGGCATCGTCGAGATCGCCGCGACGCAGATCCTGATAGAAATCCCAGTGCGAGGTCATGTGCCGCTGCGGATTCATCGCCATGAAGCCGGCATGCTGCAGGAATCCCGGATACACACGCCGACCGGAACCCGGATAGCCCGGTGGTACATCGTTGATGACATTGGTCTCAAACCACGACAGCGGTTGCGTGGTCGCGAGATCATTGACCTTGGTGGGACTGCGGCGCGGATCGATCGGGCCACCCATCATCGTCATGGAGAGCGGCGTTTTTTCGCCGCGCGATGCCATCAGCGAAATCGCCGCAAGCACCGGCACGGTCGGCTGGCAAACCGAGATCACATGCAGATTTTCCGCACCGATGTGGCGAATGAATTCCTCGATGTAGGCGACGTACTCGTCGAGCGGGAATGGACCCCGATCCAGCGGCACCATGCGCGCGTCGATCCAGTCAGTCAGATAGACCTTGTGATCGGCCAGCAACGAACGCACCGTATCGCGCAACAGCGTCGCGTGATGGCCCGAGAGCGGTGCGACTACAAGCACGGTCGGATCTTTCTTCAGTTCGCCAAGCGTCTCGGCATCGTCGCTATAGCGCTTGAAGCGCAGCAGATTGCAAAACGGTTTGCTGAGCACAATCTGCTCGGCGATCGGGGTGTTCTGCCCGTGCGCTTCGACCGCGTCGATCGAGAACGGTGGTTTTTCGTAGTCCTTGCCGAGCCGATGCAGAAGTTCCCAGCCGGCTGCCATGCGCTGCACGCCGGGATAATGGGAAAACCAGCTGTCCGGTGTGGACAGCATGCGTGCGTTGGAGTCCGACCACGCCGCGAGCGGGCGCAAAAATGAACGTTGCAGTTCGTGCAATTGATACAGCATGCGAAGGATAGTCCTGCTGATCCAGTGATCGAGGACTCCAGTCTACCGGAACATGCTGCGATGCATCATTCCTTGCGCGGCCGTTTCGGTTTGACGAAACCGGCTGGTCGCCCGGATTTCTTGTGTGCCGAGCGCGGCTTGGGTGCGCCGGGGGGAAAGTGTGGCGTGCGCTCGGCATTGTCTGGCGCATCGCCATTGCGCGTGATGCGCAGCTGCTGACCAGACACCCAGACTTTCTTCAAAATCTTGAAAATATCCGGCGGCATGCCTTCCGGTAGATCGATCAGGGCATGATCGTCGCGGATATCAATGCGGCCAATGTTCTTGCTGTCGAGACCGGCCTCGTTGGCGATCGCGCCGACGATATTGCCGGGTTTCACGCCATGATCGTGGCCAACCTCGACACGAAATGTCTCGAATCCGGCTTCGGCCTTGCGTGGGCGCTCATCGTGGCGTGGTCGCGTGTCGCGGTGCGCGTGGTCTGGTGCGGCGTGCTCGAACGATTTTCGCGGGCGATCGTCGTCGAAACGCGGTCGCTCTATGACGGGCGCGCGATCAATCCCGTCTTCCCGCGTGAGTGGGGTGAGGGGCTGCTTATGCGAATGTTTGTCGCTTGCGCTAGTTGATTCACCGAATTTTTTGCTGCGCGGCGCGCGCTTGTCGTCTGCACGTTCGCGGCGCGGCCGCGCATCGCCGCTTTCGCGATCATCCCAGCGCGGCTTGCCGCTCTTGTGCTCGTCGCGATCGAACTTGCTGGCGCGATGCTCGCGTTTTGGCGGCTCCAGCAACAGCGGCGTATCGCCTTGGACCAACCGAGCCAATGCCGCCGCGATCTCCAGTGCCGGCACGTTTTGTTCCTGCTCGAACTGCTCGATCAGTTGCTGGAAGAATCCGAGATCCCCGGCCGCCAGCGTCTCGCTGATGCGTTGCTTGAAGCGGCCTATGCGCTGGTCGTTGACGGCCTCGACGCTCGGCAATTCCATCGGAGCAATCGGCTGCCGTGTTGCGCGTTCGATCGCCTGCAGCAGGCGTTTTTCGCGCGGCGTGACAAACAAAATTGCCTCACCGCTGCGCCCGGCGCGACCGGTACGTCCGATGCGGTGCACGTACGCTTCGGTATCGTGCGGGATGTCGTAGTTGAGCACATGACTAATGCGATCGACATCGAGGCCGCGCGCGGCCACATCGGTCGCGACGAGAATATCGAGCTTGCCATCCTTCAATTGCTGGATTGTTCGCTCACGCTGCGCCTGGGCGAGATCGCCGTTGATCGCAGCCGCCGACAAACCGCGCGCCTGAAGCTTTTGCGCGAGTTCGTCGGTTGCCTGTTTGGTACGCGCGAACACGATCATCGCATCATAGGTTTCCGCTTCGAGGATGCGCGTCAGGGCATCGAGCTTGTGCAGACCGCTGACCATCCAGTAACGCTGGCGCGTATTTGCTGCGGTGGTTGTCTTGGTCTTGATCGTGATCTCGATCGGATCGCGCAAATGCGTTTGCGCAATGCGCCGGATCGGAGCCGGCATCGTGGCCGAGAACAGCGCGATCTGGCGCGTCGGTGGGGTTTTTTTCAGCACCGCCTCGACATCGTCGATGAAGCCCATGCGCAGCATCTCGTCGCCTTCGTCGAGCACCAGCGTGGTCAGTTCGGACAGATCGAGCGAGCCGCGGGTCAGGTGATCGATGACGCGTCCCGGCGTACCGACAATGACATGCACCCCGCGGCGCAAACCCATTAGCTGCGGTCCGTAACTCTGTCCGCCATAGATCGGCAACACGCG
>JBDTOS010000105.1:0-8387 GCA_039933095.1 Dokdonella sp. | reverse complement strand
AGCCTAAGTCTGTTAATTGAAACCAATGAAATCCGTCTATCTGTTTGTTCATATAGAAAAGACCGCAGGGCAGACCTTGCGCGATCATTTCATCAGGCACATGCGGTTCCACGAGAATTTCATTCATCTTGGATTTTATGGTGAACGCGTCGCCAGGGAGTCGGGACTGCTCGAATTTGCACAGCGCTCCCGGGAACAGAGAGCAAACGCCGAGGTTGTCCTGGGGCATTTCGTCGACTTTGAAACACCACATCTCATACCAGGAAAAAAACCGCGTTTTGTAACGTTTTTGAGAGAGCCGGCCGAGCGAATGATTTCACTTTATAATTTTACCATGCACCGGGTTCATGAGGCGCATGACTTGCCGATACCGCGATTCGAGGATTGGTGGAGCGAGGGAAAACGACAATCGCAAGTGAACTGGATCGTCCAGAAAGTCCTGAAAAAAGATCCTGCCGGAATGTCACGAGATGCGATCTTCGAACTCGCTGTCAACGCTCTGAACGCGTTTTGGTTTGTCGGAACCGTGGCGACGTTCGAGCGCGACACGAGTTACCTCATGAAATATATGGGACTCCCGCCTGTCGATGCTCACGCGCGATCGAACGTGTCCGGTGTGCATTTCAAACGCACCGTCACGCTGACTGCCGCGCTGCTGGAGTTGATAACAACCGAATTGGCGGATGACGTTGCTCTGTACAACCATTTTTTGCGAAGACGACAGACCGCGATCGATCCTGACTAGGGGTTTCCCAGCGAGACGGATGAAGGATCGAGCCAAAAGAACCTCCGGCACGAGCCGGAGGCTTTCCCTTTGTCCTCGATCTGGCAAGTTTCTTATTCCGTCGATTTTTTCTCGAGCTTGGCGAGGCGTGCGTTGAGTTGCTCGATATAGATGTGCGCCTGCTCCAGCTCGTTGAGCATCCGGCCCATCTTGTCGGCGACATCGAATGGGACGTTTTCTGCTGTTGGACCGACGTTGGGAAGATGCTTTTCCTTCCACATCGCCGCCGCATGATCCTCGATGCTGGGCACGTTGTAGGAACTGTCGAACACCCGGTCACAACCCACGTTGCAACTGCCGGACGTGGTCACCGTCCCGGTAATAACCAGATTTCCGGCTATGTCTACCTGATTGGTTGCCTGGGTTCCGATCCGCAAAAGGTTCTCGTTCGCATTCCAGGCGAGTTTGAACGGCACGGTTGTCGGGACATCGTCAGTTCCAAACGTCAGCCGACCGGTCGCGTTGTTGTTCTTGATCCGCCATTTCCTGCCGCTGGCAAAGGAATCGGTGCGTGTCAGCATGAGTGACACATCGCCGGCTCCGCTGACATCGATTTTTTCGGCCGGGCTGGCCGTTCCAATGCCGACATTGCCGTTGGCGTTGATATCGATGCTGCTGGTCGGAGCGCCGGGGCGAATGCGGAACGACAGCCGGCTGCCACCGGTCACATCGCGGACAAAGAAATTCGCTTCGTTTCCGCCAATATCCCAGGTTTGTGCAGTAAAACCGCCCGCATTGTTTTGCTCCATGCGAAATGCGGGCGTATTGGATGTGGCCACATGCAAGTCGAGGACGGGTGTCGCGGTTCGTAACCCGACTCTACCGGTACTATCGACGTACAGGGAGTTTGTCGGCGCGGCACCTTCCACGGTAAACGGGATGCTGGCAGCGGTAACGTCTTCAATGGAGAATTTATTCAGACCGCCGCTGGCACTGTCATTGGCAGTGAGTTGCCAGTCCGTGCTCGGGAAAGCTCCGACCGAGGTGTCGTCAAACTTGATTCTTGTATTGTTTTCCTTGAGCCGAAGCGTGTCGAAGCCGAAGCTTTCGTTATTCACGCAATCGAGCCCGACACATTCGCTGCCTTGAACAATGAGATCATCGGCGATAACTTGATCCGCCATCGCAGTGGATGTCGCTACTGCCGCAAGAACGACAGTGCCTGCAAGGAACCCAGTAATGTTTCTCATGATTTTTGCCTCCCCATTCACTGTGATCGTTCGGTCAGATTCGACCGATCGATTATCAACCCGTTCTGTGCGAAGAACGTTCCCGAAGTCGACACGCCAATCTGGCTGACGGGATTGTCGGTGCCGTTGCCGCGACCGTTGTTCATCGGTGCCGGATCAGTCTTGGTTTCCATGGAGGCTGCGGTGAGTTCGTAGGTGTAGACACCTTCACCTGTGGCACCGGCGCTCTTCAGATCGATGGAGACCGTGCCCGAGCCTGATTCTGAGCGTGCATAGAAACCGTTCGGGCCAGCTACGGTCAGGGTCGCGTTGAAGTAATTTGGTCCCAGAGAAAATTTCACTTGGGAACCATTGAGGGATTTCTGTGCGCCAGCGATGTCGCTGCCGGCGAAGGCTGCATTGGCGAGAGCAAGTGCCATGAACGGCACAAGCAGGTGCACGATATTCTTCATGATGTTCCCCGTTTTCGTCGCGGTGCTTACACCCTAAACTATCTTTACAAGGGTGTCCAACCGGAGCGACGCTATCAAGCATGAACAACAAGCCACCCTTTGCCTCGGCGGCGAATGCGTCAACGCATCCTAGTCGACGCTATCGACGAAGATCGTTTCGATCGAGATATCCCTCGCCAATCCGGCCCGATAGCCAGCAACGCTTTCGCTACCGCCCGGCCAGCGCACACGCACGCGATCGTAGCGATTTGTCGCCCCGACACCGAATATGACTTCGGCGGGATTGTTTGAGAGGTAGTTGCTGCCGGCGGCCATCTCACGCATTTGCGTACTGCTGCTCGCAGTCATCCAGATGCGCGCGCCGATGCCGCGCTGATTTTGCGTGGCACCGCGCAGACGCACACTCAGCGTGCGCGTTGCGCCGATCATGTCATTGCGAAACAGCCGGGTTGCGCCGTACGTGTTTTGCACGAGGATGTCGATGTCGCCGTCGCGGTCGTAGTCCATACAGACGATACCGCGACCTTGACCGGTATCGGCGACGCCAAGCGCGCTCGCCTGCTCATTGAACGTGCCGTCAGCATTGCTCATGAACAATCGGGCCGGGTCATTGTTGAACAACGCTGCAGTGGGACCTATCATTCCGTTGACCATGAACAGATCGAGCCAGCCATCTGCGTTGAAGTCGGCGAAGCAGCTGCCCCAGCCCCAGTAACCTTGGCGGACGCCGGCTGCATCGGTCACATCCGAAAACGTGCCGCCGCCGTCGTTGCGATACAGACGATTGCCGCTGGTGCCCCAGTTACCGCCGGGAGTTCCAGGATCGTGGATGCTCGACACAAACCAGTCGAGATCCCCGTCATTGTCGTAGTCTGCGACCGCCGCGCCCATGCCGTTTTCGTCACTGATGACGGCTGTAGTGGCATTGCTGAAAACCCCGCCGGGTTGCTGCAAAAACACCCGGCTGGTTGAAAAATCGCCGGTATACAGAAGGTCGGCGTCGCCATCGCCATCGATATCGGCAAAGTTCGGTGTGAAGCTGTGTTCGATCGGTGCCGCGAACTGGCCACTGAGTCCGCTGATCGCGTCGGCGGGCGAAAACACGCTGCTGCCGTTGTTGTGAAACAGGTGTTCGCGACTGCCGGCAAGTTTTGCCCAGCGACCGAATGCGAGATCGAGATCGCCGTCGCCATCAGCGTCACCAAGAGCGGCGGATCCGCTGTCGAATCCATCCCAACTTGTCATGAAGGCGGTGTCTTCGCTGAAATGACCGCTACCATCGTTGCGCCACAAGCGCGGCGGCGAAATGTAGCCTTCGTCGGCGATGTAGACACCGCCAACGAGGACATCGAGATCGTTGTCGCCGTCGAGATCGGCCAACAGCACGCCATTGGCAACTCCGCCGGAAATATTCAATCCACGCACTGCCGCTTCGTTGACAAAAGTGCCGTTACCCTGATTGCGATACAACATCGCGGGCCCGAGATCACCGCGCAGCACGATGATGTCGAGCCAACCATCGTCATCGATATCGCCGCCTGCGACACCGCCGCTGATCATGTCCGTTTCGCCGAACGGGCCGAATTGAAGGCCCTGCGTCGTGGCGACGCCGGCCGTTGCAGAAACTTCGGAAAAGCCGAGTGTCGGTGGCACCCCAGCCCTTGCGGCGATACTGGTAGCTGCCCAGAAAATTACGCCGAATTGAATGAATCGATTCATCTGCGTTCTCCGATTTTGGCATCACCATAACGCGCTTGAGTGAATCGAGCGAATTCACGAGCGGCCCTGCGTGCTGCACAATCCTGTTTGTCGTGATCGACCGGCAACACGTGTACCTGCTCTGGATGATCGCGTACCGCCTTGCTGTGTGCGAATATCGCTGCGATGAACTTGCATGAAACTCAATCCCCGGCTCTTGCCGAAATTGATTTCGCGGATGTACTTGCGAAGATAGACGCGGAAGTCCGGCCATTGGTCGGGAAGGGTAGGGTTGCCAATTACATTCCGCGTCTGGCCAATGTTCCGATAAATCGCTTCGGAATGGCCGTGGCCACGCTGGATGGACGTCTGTTTCTGAGCGGCGATGCCGATGAGCTGTTCTCGATCCAGAGCATCTCGAAAGTATTCACCCTGACTCTCGCGCTGGAAGCGATCGGCGGTGACTTGTGGAAGCGAGTAGGGCGTGAACCGTCCGGCAGCGCATTCAATTCGCTGGTGCAGCTAGAGCGCGAACAGGGCATCCCGCGCAATCCACTGATCAATGCAGGGGCACACGTGATTGCCGATGTGTTGCTCGCGCGTGGCAATGGTGCACGCGAACGCCTGCTCGCCTTCGTTCGCGAACGCGCCGACAATCAATCGATCGCGATGGATCCCGAAGTTGCGCGATCGGAGCGTGAAGCGGGTTTTCGCAATGCTGCGCTTGCCAACTTCGTGCGCAGTTTCGGGAACCTCTACAACCCGGTGGATGCGGTACTCGATTTCTATTTTCATCAATGCGCCTTGACGATGAGTTGCGCCGATCTGGCGCGCGCTTTTCTCTATCTAGCTAATCGCGGCCGCTGTCAGCGCGACGGTGTCGAGGTGATCAGTGCCGAGCGGGCGAAGAGAATCAACGCCTTGATGCTCACATGCGGTACCTACGATGCGGCGGGCGAATTTGCATACCGTGTCGGCCTGCCGGCCAAGAGCGGTGTTGGTGGTGGCATTGTCGCCGTCGTGCCGAACGTACTGACAATTGCGGTGTGGTCGCCCGGTCTCGACGAGAAAGGCAATTCGCTCGCTGGCGCCGCGGCGCTCGACCGGTTCACCACGTTGACCGAACTGTCGGTTTTCTGAATCCTGCGACCTCACGCGATCTATGAGCTCGGTCTGTTTCGCAAAGCCATAACACGGGTGCGGGCACGCTGCGACAAGTTGCAATGATCAGCGCTACAGGTTGCAGCTTCGCACGACGCGCAAGAAACCCTGCTCAGGAACAAGATCAATGACGCGGAAAATATCGAAATCGGGATTCCCATGGAAGTGGGTTGCTATGGCGCTGATCCTCGTCGCGATTTTTGCGGCATGGCTTCTGCTCCCGGTCTCCGAATGGATCTCGCAACTCAAGAACTGGGTCGACGGTCTCGGCCCTTGGGGCTATGTGATCTTCGGTTTGATCTATGTTGCCGCGACCTTGATTCTCGCGCCCGGCGCGCCGCTGACGATCGCGGCCGGATTGATCTTCGGAGGCTGGGGATTTCCACTCGTCGTGGTATCGGCGGCGATCGGTGCCTGCCTGACCTTCCTGATCGCTCGTTATCTGGCGCGCGATCGAGTCAAAAAGGCTATCGCAAGTCGACCCAAGTTCAAGGCAATCGACGACGCCGTCAGCGAGGACGGCTGGAAGATTGTCGCCTTGATGCGTCTGAGCCCTGCCGTGCCATTCAACTTGCAGAACTATTTTTTCGGCGTCACCGACGTCAAATTCTGGCACTACGCGCTGGCGACGTTTTTCGGAATCATGCCCGGTACCGGTCTCTACGTATATTTCGGCGTGCTCGGCAACGCCGTTGGAAGTGGTGGTTCCGGCAGCACATTGAAATGGGTTTTCCTTGCAGTCGGACTTGTCGCGACGATCGTGGTGACGGTTCTCGTCTCCCGGAAGGCGAGCGAGAAACTCAAGAAACAAGGCGTCGATAAATAGCGTCAACTTTTTCGACTCCCTCACTCTTTCGGCTGCACGCGCCCGCAATGCTGTGTCGTTTTCTCCCTAGTTTGCTGGCCCTGATTGGTGCGACTGCGGTGGCGCAGTCGGCACCCGAATCAACGCTGCCAGCGTTGGCGACTACCGAGTTGCCGGCCGTGGTCGTCAGCGGCGAGCAGCCGGGGCCCGGTTTGTGGAAGGTGTCGCAGGGCGATCATGTGTTGTGGATCCTCGGAACCCTGTCACCACTGCCGAAGGACATGGCCTGGAAATCGAAAGAAGTGGAGGAGACGATCAAGCGATCGCAGATTGTCCTCAATCCGCCAACCCTGCGGCTGCACCCCAACGTCGGCTTCTTCGGCAAGCTCATCCTGTTTCCGACGCTGATCGGCGTGCGCAACAATCGCGATGGCGCGACGTTGCAGCAGGTCGTACCTCCCGATCTTTATGAGCGCTGGCTTGCGTTGAAAGAACGCTACATTGGCCGCAGCGCCAAGGTCGAGAAATGGCGGCCGATTTTCGCTGCGCTGGAGTTGTACAAGCAGGCGATCCGCCGGTCGCACATGACGCAATCCGACAGCCTCGGTGATCTGGTGCGCAAGACCGCAAAACGTGCCGGCATCGAAACGTTGACTCCAACCGTCACGATCGAGGTCGATAACCCACGTGTTGCCGTGAAATCATTCAAGAGCAGCGAACTGGATGATCTTGAATGCTTCCGCAGAACCCTCGATCGGATCGACAGGGATATTGGCACGATGACCGCACGCGCCAACGCCTGGGCGACCGGGGACATTGACACATTGCGCAAGTTGCCGGATTCCGACCAGAGAATCGCTTGTCTGGCCGCAATCACCCAGACTCGGCTTGCCAAAGATCTCGGCGTTGTCGATATCGAGGCACGGGTCCGCGAGGCATGGCTGGATGCGGCGACATCGGCCTTGACGAAGAACGTCAGCAGTTTCGCTCGATTGCCGGTCGCTGATTTGTTGGCTTCGGATGGATTGCTCGCGAAACTGCGAACTCTTGGATACGTCGTCGAGTCTCCCGATGAGGTGGCTGCCGAATCGTCCGACCTGCCCTGATATCGACCCGGTCACTGCGTCAGTTTGAATTCCACTGATCAGGCGGCTCTTGCGGGCTCGACGGTGTAGTCATCCTCGACCGGTTGGAGCATCCCGATAACCGTGTCCGCAGGCGTGGACTCATCCAGCCACGCGGCGCGTTGCGATTCGACGATGCGTACCGGCATCCGGTCGTGAACCTGCGCAATCGAGGGTGCCGGCTCAGTGGTGATTATGCTGAAACTACGCACCGGCTCGGCCACGCCGGGCGAATGCCACGTGTCCCAGATACCTGCAAACATCATTACCGGGACGCTCGCGCTGATCCTGAGCCAACCTTTCTGGCCGATACCGCGTCTCGGTTCGTACCACGCTGCGAGCGGAATCAAGCATCGCTGACTTCGCTTCCACGGCCCGCGAAACGTTGGCGCGTCGACAATGCGGTCGGCGCGCGCGTTGTGGGTATTCATTTTCAATCGCGGCCGCCCGTCCGGCGTGGTGTCCTTCAACCAGAACGGAATCAGACTCCAGTGCATTTGCTCGGCAATCAACTGGCCATTGACGATGCGCAGAACTGGAGCGAACTGGCGCGGATACACATCGCGGCGTTTGGAGCGCTCGAATTTTTCGACTATTGCTCTGATGTCGCCGACCGCGACCGCGCGTGCCAGTTCATCATCGCTCATGGTTTCGTAGCGACTGCACATGTTGCAAGTCTAGCGCGCGTCAACTGCGCGCGAACATGTGACTCTCGTCAGACGCAATCCCGATTCCTGCCGTCGGCTCCACCGTATGTGAATTCGCGCCTGTGCACAGTTTGCTTGGCGCGACGAAACATCGCATTCTCGGTCGTTGGCCGTTGATGTGTCGTATCGACCATTCGATGTGAATATCGCCCATCAACCTGCGAGGGTTTCCTGATGTCTTACGTGCGTTGCCTGCGTGGCCTTGCTTCTGGCGTCGAATATCCGGCCGATGTGCCGATGAATCTGGACCCCGTCGATGGACGTCCGGTCGAAATGGTGCTTGATCTGGAGCGACTCGCGCGCGAAAAGCCGAACGCGTCCTGGTTCGATCCGGCGCGGCGCGACATGTGGCGCTTCGGGGCGTTGATGGCGCTTGACAAAGCCGATCCGGAAGACGCGCAGCACATTGTTCCGCTTGGCGAAGGATGCACGCCGGTCTCTGAGCATCCCGCATTGGCCAGCGAAC
>JBDTOS010000104.1:0-8466 GCA_039933095.1 Dokdonella sp. | reverse complement strand
ACGAATATGGCCGACCAGTGGGTAGTTGCGGCGCAACGTGTGCGGTGTCTGCGCCAGATCCCAGATGCCGACCACGACCAGAATTCCGCTGAAGATCGCCACGACACGCCACGCCTCGGCACTCTTCCACAACCAGGCCGAAACGATGAACGCAATCACGACAATCGCAAACGTCCAGTAGCGCGACGGAAACAGTGAGTGCATGGTTTGGCTCCTGCATCGGGTCAAATGAAGAGCATAACTGACCCTCGTGGGTACGCCGCGTACCGATGAGCCGCACCAGCGCATTGCGGACTAAACTTGGCCCATGAGTGAAACAACGCCGCCGAACCTGCCTCCGGATTTTTCTGCAACGCCGAAGCGTCGTCCTCGTGCAGCGAACCCCGCGACAACGGATCGCGATGCCGCCACAGCGAGCACGCCCCCCGCGAATCCGCCAGCGCAAAAGCGATCTCCACGCCCGCTTAAACCACGTGTTGCGAAAAGCGCGGTTGCGAAAGGTGACGTGCCTTCCGCAGTAATGCAATCGGCAGCGATGGCAAGTCAGGGCAAACCAACCGGCGATTTGTTCGCAAGCGCGCCTCGAGTGGATGGAAACGCTCCGCCACCGTGGGCAACGGGCGGCGCAAAAACAAAGCCGCCGCCAAAGATCGAACCGACGAAGTCGAACAGCCGACGAACTGCGACAGAGCCGTCGCGCGCAACGGCTCGCATGCGTCCCGCCGATTCCTCGACGCGTTCGCTGCGCATCATTGAACTGCTGATTTCACCATTGCGCGAGCCGATTCGCGAACGTGCTCGCGCGTATCTGCTGTTGATGCGCATGGATCGCCCGGTTGGCGCGTTGTTGCTGCTGTGGCCGACTTGGTGGGGTTTGTGGTTTGCCGCCAAGGATTTCCCACCGCTCGGGCTACTCGCGATTTTCACTGCCGGCGTGTTCGTCATGCGCGCGGCCGGTTGCGTGATCAACGATTACGCCGATCACGGCTGGCTCGATGCAAAGGTCGAACGCACGCGCGGTCGACCCATGGCGGCAGGACAGGTCTCGAAAGAGGAAGCGCTGCTGCTATTCGTCGGCCTTCTCGTCATCGCGTTCGGGCTGGTGCTGTTTACCAACGCGCTGACGATAAAGCTCTCGCTGGTTGGCGCGCTGCTCGCAGCGATCTATCCGTTCAGCAAACGCCATACGCATCTCGCCCAGGTCGTGCTTGGGGCGGCGTTCGGCTGGTCGATTCCGATGGCGTTTGCGGCGGTGACCGGCAGCGTGCCGGCGCTGGGCTGGCTGTTGTTTATCGCCAACGTTCTGTTCTCGACGATCTACGACACCGAGTACGCGATGGTCGATCGCGATGACGATATCCGCGTCGGCGCCAAGTCGACCGCGATCCTGTTCGGCGACGCCGACCGCGTCATCATCGGCGTGTTGATGGTCACGTTCCTGTTCGCGATGTTGCTTGCCGGCATCCGCTCGCAATTGCTGTGGCCGTACCACGCCGGTCTTGCCGTTTCCACGCTGTTGTTCGTCTGGCAGCAACGGCTGATCCGCGATCGATCGCGTGAACATTGCTTCGCCGCATTCCGCAACAACAACTGGGTCGGATTTGCGTTGTGGGTCGGCCTGCTTCTGGCGCTGGCGATTCGCTGAAAACGCCGGCGCAAGCATTCATTTTTTTGTTGCCACTGACGTTCCTGCCTCAGCGGTGCATTCTGTCACCGCTGAGGCAGGAAGCGCAGAAACGGCGCACAATCTTGCATACGTCTTTTCCAGGTATTCCACGACGCTTGGCGTTGGTTCCGGCACCGCTGCAAGAATCTCACGCGCCCGCTTGAGCGCATTCGCGGCAGCAGCGAGGTCACCATTGAGAATCTGCGCCTGGGCGAGGGTAATGTGGGCGGAAGCATGGCGACTGTTTGGTTCGGTAAAAACTCGGTCAGCCATCTGCGTCGCTTCGCGTGCCGAATCAAGCGCGATGGACTTATCGCCGAGTTCGGCGGCCTTTCGCGCCACGTTATACAGCGCAACGGCAATCATCGGGTGTTCACCGCCGAACACCTTGCGACGCATCGCCAGCGATTGCCGATGCAGGGCGAGCGATTCGCGTTTGTCACCACGATCGTCGGCAAGCACGGCGCGATTGTTGAGCAGGATCGCCTGATCGGGATTGCCCTCGGGAAACAACTGCGCGAACTCAGCCTGCGATTCACGGTAGAGACGATCCGCGCGCTGGTAATCGAGCAGACCATGCGCAGCCTGGGCAAGATTGCTCAGCGCTGCCGCATGATCCGGCGACGGTGCCTTGGGTGCGTCCGGCAGCGCGATTGCCTGGCGCAGAAAGTCATCGGCCGTCCTGTAATCCTCTCGCACCAACGCAAGATTGCCGAGGTTTCCGAGCACAAGAAAATAAAGGGGATCGCGCTGCTGTCCGCTTGCCTCGATGCGCGCGATCGCCTCTTTGAACGTCGCCTCCGCGTCGCCCATGCGACCCTGTTCCTGGCGCACACCCGCTACCCCTTCAAGGATGCGCAGGGTGCGGATATCGTTCTTGCCGAATGCCGATTCGCTTTCGGCGAGCGCTATGCTCAGTTGCTTCTCCGCCGCTTCGATACGATTGCGACTGAGCATGCTGTAACCGATGCCGAACCGGATATCGGCCGACAAATCCGGACGTCCCGAAAAACGCTTGTCTATTGTCTGCGCCGCACTGTCCAGCGCCTGGCTCAGCGTCAACTCGCTGCCACTCGCGAACGGATCGGAAAGTTTCAGCACATCGAGCAGGAAGGCGTTGACCTGACGCATGTCGTCCGCGCTTCGCCGGGCCGCATGCGCCTGCCACACGGCGACGCCCGCCGCAGCGACGATCGCTGCGATCGCCAGCGCGGCGGCGGCGCTGCCAAGACGGTGGCGACCAATGAACTTGGCGGCGCGATAGGTTCTCGAATCCGGGTGCGCCAGCACCGGTTGGCCATCCAGATAACGCTGCAAGTCGGCAGCGAATTCCTGCGCGGATGCATAGCGCCGGCTTCCGTCCTTGTGCATCGCTTTGCATACGATGCGATCAAGATCGGTATCGAGTTGCGCGTGCCGGCGTCGCCTCGCATCATCGGACATCTCGGCCTGCTGCACGGCTTTGCGCAACGATGCAGGCTCCGCTTCGCACACTCTGCGTTCGGCCTGGGCCGGACTCAATCCCTCAAGCGAATATGGTCGCGTGCCACTTAGGAGCTGATACAGAACCACGCCTAGCGAATAGACGTCCGAACTTGTTGTCAGCGGTTCGTGGCGAACCTGTTCGGGACTTGCGTAGGCCGGGGTCATCGCGGTCAGCGCGGTCGCTGCGCCGCTGGCGAAGCCACCCGCCTGATCGAGTGTGCGAGCGATGCCGAAGTCGAGCAGGCGGGGTTCGCCATCGGCTCCCACCAGAATATTCTCCGGCTTCAGATCGCGATGCACGATCAGGTGCCGATGCGCTTCCTGCACGCCATCACACACTTTGCGGAATAGACGCAGGCGTTCGCCCACATCAAGAGCCTGGGCGTCACAATATTTGTTTAGCGCGACGCCATCTACGAATTCCATGACCAGATACGGAATCCCCGCCGCGGTACTCCCACCGTCGAGAATGCGGGCCACGTTCGGATGGCTGAGTCGCGCGAGCAGTACGCGCTCGGTCTCGAAGCGGGCGACCAGTTCGCGGCGAAACGCCGGGGCGGCTGACAGGTGCAACGGACGGATCAGCTTGATCGCTACTTGCTGCTCATAAATCTCGTCGGCGCGACGCGCGAGGAATACAACACCCATGCCGCCGGCGTCGAGTTGGCGCACAAGCTCGTAACTGCCGAGACGTTCGCCAACGCGTGGAAAGTCTCCACTGTTCGGCACTTCGACGACCTCGGCGAGGAAATCGCCCAGGGTGGCCTCGGCATCTATCAAACGCAGCACGCGCTCGCTGACCGCTTCGGGCAGGACCTGTGCTACCAGCCATGCGCCGCGTTCGCTGGCCGGTTGTTCCAGAGCCAGATCGAACCATTGCAACACCTGCGCTTCGAGCGATGGACTCATGACTTTCCCCAAGTGTGTTCGAGATTTTCGCGGGCGTGGCCGTGGCGAACACAACGATCATGGCCGTGCCGCTCGCCCTTGCCGGACCCTAGCAAAACTTCGGTCAACTGCGCATCTGATCCGGCTTGGGACTGGCTGCTACACTTTGACGCGTGACCGGAGACTTCACCAATCTGCTGGCCCGCTGGCGCGATGGCGATCGCGGCGCGCGTGATCGCATGGTCAATGCGGTCTATCCCGAATTGCGCGCGGTTGCTTACCGACAACTGGCCGGCGAACGCAGCAACCACACCTTGCAGCCAACGGCTCTGGTCAACGAAGCGTATCTCCGACTGAGCGGTCTTGATCGTATCGAGTGGCAGGATCGTGCCCACTTCGTGCGCATCGCCGCACGCCTCATGCGTGAAATTTTGGTCGACCATGCGCGCCGCCGCAATGCGGTAAAGCGCGACGGCGGCGAACGCATCACCTTGACCAACCTCGATTTCGCCGACGAAGCCGGTGAAGCGATCGATGTAGTCGGTCTCGATGCCGCCCTGTCCCGACTCGAGCAACTCGATGCCGACAAGGGCCGGATTGTCGAGCTGCGCTACTTTGGCGGGTTGACGATCGAGGAAACCGCGCTCGCCATGGACCTCTCGCCGGCCACGGTCAAACGCCACTGGCAATCGGCCCGCGTATGGCTGTACGACGCATTGACGGGAAGCACTGCCGACCGCGCTTGAACGGCGCTGCGGCACAAATTTCGGATTCGTGGCTCTGATCCGATCGGGAGTACGCATCGGCTCGATGCTCCTTGGTGGACTAACGGTCCCTGCAAGGCGTATTCCGATGACAAACCGGCTCATCGACACGCAAGCGCAACGCTGCGGCGCCATCGTAACCGTTTCGTGAGCCGGTTTTCCGCTCACTTGCGCCTTCATCGTCAACAGGGCATTTCGCCCTCTGGAGACTGCACCGATGAACGTTCGCAATCTGCTTTCGATTTCCCTCGTCACCGCCATCGCGATTGCGACGGCTGCCTGTCAGTCCAACGAATCATTGTCCAGCGACACCAGCCAATTCGACCCGAGCAATGCGGCCGGCGGCGATGTTGCGATGAACGCGCCGGCAAACGATCCGGCCAATTACAACGCCGCCGGCGACGTCGGTGGTGGCATGAACCAATACGACGCACGCAATTCCGCGCAGGACGGTCTTCAGCAAGTGGCGATCGTCGATCAGACCGGTGCGGGCCAGCCGATGCAGGCAGCGTCGCTCGCTATTCCGGCCGGCTGGCAGGCGCAGGGCGGCGTTGACTGGGATCGCAGCGTCCCCTGCGTCAGCAATCAGATGCGCTATCAATGGCAGGCCACATCGCCCGATGGCAGCGAGGCGTTCACGATCATGCCGGGGCTTACCTGGCAGGTGCAGGGCACCGAGAACCAGATGAATCCGTGCCGGGCCATGCCGTTTCGCACCGCAGAGGATTTTCTCAAGGCCGTCGTGCAGCAACAGCGCCCCGGTGCGCAGATCCTGCAGTACCGTCCGCGTCAGATGCCGGCACCGAGCCGACCGCCCAATGCACAGGGCAGCGCACGCGTCGAGGGCGGCGATCTGCTGATCGCCTACCAGAGCAACGGAAAGGACATGCGTGAAGTGTTGTCCGCGTCGGTCATGTTCACCGAATTGCAAGGCAACATCATGGGTGGCGCGGCAAGCGTGACGACATTTCGCGCGCCGAGCGGACGTCTCGATTTTTCCCTCGCCGAAAAAATCAACGCGTCGTTGAAAGCCGATCCGCAATGGATGGCAGCCATCACGAAGATCGGCACCCGACTGGTCGATGGCTACGGTGCGCGTCAGAGTAACGACATCACGCGCTGGCACAACGGCCGCATGGCGGCGATCAATGCGCGCGGCGCCGGAGATCGCGCGGCGATCCGCGCCAGCGCCTCGCGCGACATCGCCAACATCTACTCGCAGATCAACGCCAACAACTCCGCGACCGACGATGTGATCCACCGTCAAAATCTGGAAGCGATCGGCGGATACAACACCTATAGCGACCCGACCGGCGGTAACAATGTGCGCGCCGACATCCAATACGACCGTGTCCTGCGCAATGGTGACGGCAGCTATGTTGGCACCAATGATCCCTACTACAACCCGGCCGGCAGTGCCGAGTTGGAGCGTCAGTAATCAGTCGCGAAATTCCGGCCGAGCGTTAGCGCCCATGCGGCGCTCGCGCCAGAACCCAGATATCGATGCGCGCGACACCGGCTTTCTTCAGGGCGCGCGCACATTCGTGAACCGTCGCGCCCGTGGTCATGACGTCATCGATCAGGGCGACGTGTTCGGGTAGATCGTTCGCGATGACAGCAAATGCGCCGAGCAGGTTTTTTCTACGCGCCTTGGCATCGAGTCCGGTCTGCGTACGCGTACTGCGGGTGCGCTGCAACGCGTCCGGTGCGATCGGAATATCCAATGACTTTGCCAATGGTCTGGCCAGTTCCAGCGCCTGGTTGTAGCCACGCTCGCGCAGGCGCTGTTTGTGCAGCGGCACCGGAATCAGCAGTGGCGGTCGATCAGGATGGTCCGTTTTAAGACGATCGATCATGCGTTGCGCGAGCACACGCCCAGCAGCGAGATCACGATGAAACTTGAAGCGCGCTTCGAGCAGATCGAGCGGATGCGCGTAGCGAAATGGCGCCCATGCGGCCGTGAACGGTGGTTCGCGACGCAAGCATTCACCGCATGAAGGTGCCGCAACTTCGAGCGGTAACGCGCAGCGCGGACAACGCACTGAATTGATCGGGAAATCATTCGCACAACCCGCGCAAAGATCATGCCCGCCATCGCCGGCCGCGCCGCACAGCAAACAGCGCGGCGGCAGAACCGTGCGCAGAATCCTGTCAACCCATTGTCCTGCGTTCAAGTTGACAGCCTCCGATGGCGAATCCAGACTCACCGCACCTCGTTCCATTCTGGAAGTCTCGCATGTCCGGTGCGCTCAGCGACAACTCACACGCCCATCCCGATCGCAACTTCACGCTGCGTAACGATTGGCAGCGCGATGAAGTGGTCGCCTTGTTCAATCTGCCGTTTGCCGACTTGCTGGAACGCGCGCACAGCGTGCATCGCGCGCATCACGATCCTAACGCGGTGCAGGTTTCAACTTTATTGTCGATCAAGACCGGCGGCTGTCCTGAGGATTGCGCATATTGTCCGCAGGCCGCGCGCTACGCGACCGGCGTCAAGGCGGAAAAACTCATGGCTTTTGATGCCGTGTTGGCCAAGGCCGAGCAAGCCAAGGCCGCCGGCGCGACGCGCTT
Organism: Dokdonella sp.; assembly: GCA_039933095.1. Lineage (GTDB taxonomy): Bacteria > Pseudomonadota > Gammaproteobacteria > Xanthomonadales > Rhodanobacteraceae > Dokdonella. Next base: position 1,092 of record JBDTOS010000104.1, on the reverse strand, counting down.
CTGCATGGGCGCGGCATGGCGCTCGCCGAAGGATCGCGATATCGAGAAAATCGCGGCGATGATCGGTGCAGTGCGCGCACTTGGGCTTGAAACCTGCGCAACGCTTGGCATGTTGAGCGGCGAACAGGCGACGCGCCTGAAAGCCGCCGGCCTCGACTACTACAACCACAATCTTGACAGCGCGCCAGAATTCTATGGCGAGGTGATCCAGACGCGCGAGTATCAGGATCGTCTCGATACACTCGAACACGTGCGCAACGCCGGCATGAAGACCTGTTGCGGCGGCATCGTCGGCATGGGCGAGACGCGTGCGCAACGCGCCGGACTTTTGCAAACGCTGGCGAGTCTGCCGGCGCACCCGCAATCGGTGCCGATCAATCGGCTGGTGCAGGTTGCCGGCACACCGCTCGCCGGTAGCGCGCAGCTGGATCCGTTCGAGTTCGTGCGCACGATTGCGGTTGCGCGAATTCTGATGCCGGCTTCGATGTTGCGCCTGTCGGCCGGTCGCGCCGAGATGAGTGATGAGTTGCAGGCGCTGTGTTTCTTCGCCGGCGCCAACTCGATTTTCTATGGCGAGAAGCTGTTGACTACTGGCAACCCCGACGTCGAGCACGATCAGCAATTGTTTGCCCGGCTCGGAATTAGACCGATGGCCGGCGATACCGAATCGCCGCCGCAACCAGCGACCGTGCATGCCGATATTCTCGAGGACGACGTGTTGACTGCGCCTGCACAGCAAGGTGAATGTGTCGCGGCCTGACCTGCTGCAACGCCTCGTTGCTGCCCAGCACGAACGAGTTCGCGAACATCTGCTGCGCCGACTGCGCACAGCATCGGCAAGCGATGGCGCGACGATCACATTCGCCGAAAAGCGCCTGATCAATTTCGCCAGCAACGACTATCTCGGGCTCGCTCAGCACCCAGCCCTGGTCGAAGCGCTGACGCGCGCCGCGCAACGCTGGGGTGTCGGCGCGGGCGCCGCGCATCTGCTCGGCGGCCATCGCGAGGAACACGCGCTGCTCGACGAAACCCTGGCGAACTGGACCCGGCGCGAGCGCGTATTGTTGTTCTCAACCGGGTACATGGCCAATG
>JBDTOS010000103.1:0-8470 GCA_039933095.1 Dokdonella sp. | reverse complement strand
CGCCACGCACACCCATCTGGAAACCTTCTGGACATCATGCCGCCTGCGTGGACTTATTCAGAGCATCCCTAGGACTGCGCCGCCAACTCGTCGACTACTGTGCGCAAACCGTCCTGCCATGTCGGCAAGTGTAGCCCGAACACCAGTGCGAGCTTGGCCGTATCGAGCACCGAACAGGCCGGGCGCTGCGCCGGAGTCGGATATTCGGCGCTGTTGATCGGTACGACGTGCGGAATTCGCTTGATCAGGCCGGCTACGTGCGCTTGGGCAAAAATTTCCGTCGCGAAATCGAACCAACTACAACGCGATGACGCCGTCAGGTGATACGTGCCCAATACCTGTTCGGCATCTGCTTTATTCATCGCGAGCCATCTAGTCAAAAGCCCGGCAGTCGTCGCCGCAATCAATCCCGCGGATGTCGGCGACCCAACCTGATCGACTACGACACGCAGTTCGTCGCGCTCACCAACCAGCCGCAACATCGTGCGCAGAAAATTCTTGCCGTGCGCCGCGTACACCCAGGCCGTGCGCAGAATGAAATGGCGGGCACCACTATCGCGCAATGCAGTCTCGCCGGCGAGTTTGCTGCGTCCGTACACGCCGAGTGGCGCGGTCGCATCGGTCTCACGGTATGGCTTGGTGCCTTGCCCATCGAACACATAGTCGGTCGAGTAGTGGACAACCAGCGCGTCGCGCCTTGCTGCCCAGGCGCCGACTTCGGCGACCGCGCGATGATTGATGCGATCGGCCAGTTCCGGTTCGCTTTCGGCACGATCAACGGCCGTGTAAGCGGCTGCATTGACGATGATCTGCGGCGCAACATCATCAAGTATCTTGGCCAACGACGACGGGTCGCCGAGATCGGCGAGCGCGCATTCCCGTCCGTTCGACATCTTGCCACTGCGAGTCGCGCGGACCGTCTCGTCGATTCCATCCAGCCGACGCTGCAACTCGGTCCCGACTTGTCCCGCTGCGCCGAGCAGCAGGATCGTCACTGCAAGGTTCTCACGATGCCAGCGCCGCGTCCGATGTATTGGCCTGGTAGACCGGCAGACACGCTGGTGACACGTCAGCCAGAAACGGCGCGCCAGCATCCTTGTCCGACAACAACGGCGCACTGATCGGCCAGTCGACTGCGATCTTGCCGTCGTTCCAACGCACCGATGCGTCGGCGGCGCGATCGTAAAATGCAGTGCACTGATAGACGAAGGTCGCGTTGTCCGACAACACCGCAAAGCCGTGCGCGAAGCCTTCCGGTATCCAGAAGTGGCGCTTGTTGTCGGCGGTCAGTATGGCGGCGGCCCAGCGTCCGAACGTTGGCGAACCGACGCGGATATCGACGGCCACATCGTATACCTCTCCCTCGAGCACGCTGACCAACTTTCCCTGTGGATTCGGCCACTGGTAGTGCAGACCGCGCAATACATTGCGTACGGAGCGCGAGACATTGGTCTGCACGAATTTCAGATCGAGTCCGTGCTCCGCAAACCTCTGGGCGTTGTAGCTCTCGTAGAAAAATCCGCGTGCGTCGCCATGCACCGCTGGTTCAATGACGACGCAACCGGGAAGTTCGGTCTTGATCAATTTCATCGACACCGCTCCGTCACTGCCGCGCCGTCATGGGTGGCTGCCCAATTTCGCCAACTGCATCAGATATTGTCCGTAGCCATTCTTGGCCAGGGGTTTGGCCAGACGCAGCAATTGCTCGGTATCGATCCAGCCTTGCTGATAGGCGATTTCTTCCGGGCAGCACACTTTGAGCCCCTGTCTGTTTTCGATCGTCGCGATATAGCTCGATGCCTCGACCAGCGAATCGTGCGTGCCGGTATCGAGCCAGGCATAGCCGCGACCCATGCGTTCGAGCATCAGTGTGCCGTCGTCGAGATAACGGCGATTGAGATCGGTGATTTCAAGTTCCCCGCGAGAGGAAGGCTTCAGCTCAGCCGCAAAATCGGCGGCGCGACCATCGTAGACATACAAACCGGTGACCGCCCAATTCGACTTTGGCTCGGACGGTTTTTCTTCAAGTCCGATCACGCGACCGCTCTTGTCGAACTCGGCGACACCATAGCGCTCGGGATCGCGCACCCAGTAGCCGAAAACGGTGGCGCCGATCGAACGGTTGTCGGCACGCTGCAACAAATCGGTCAATCCGTGGCCGTAGAAAAGATTGTCCCCAAGGATCAGGCAACTCGGCTCATCGGCGACGAAATCGCGTCCGATGATGTAGGCCTGCGCCAAACCGTCAGGCGAGGGCTGCACTGCATAGCGAATCGAAATGCCCCACTGCGAGCCATCGCCGAGCAGGCGCTGGAACAATTCCTGCTCATGCGGCGTGTTGATGATCAGCACTTCGCGTATCCCGGCCAGCATCAGGATGCTGAGCGGGTAGTAGATCATCGGCTTGTCGTAGATCGGCAGCAGTTGCTTGCTGATCGACTGGGTCAGCGGATACAGGCGCGTGCCGGAGCCACCGGCGAGGATGATGCCGCGGCGTTCGGTTCCTGCGTGTGCGTGCTTCGCGTCAGTGGCCACCGAGACGCTCCATGCGATAGCTGCCGTCGAGTACGCGCTGCACCCATTGCTCGTTGGCCAGATACCAGTCGATCGTGCGGGCGATGCCGGAGTGGAAATTCTCGCTTGGCTTCCAGCCGAGTTCGCCGGAAATTTTCGCTGCGTCTATCGCGTAGCGGCGGTCGTGTCCCGGCCGGTCTTTCACAAATGTTATCTGCGACTTGCGGTCGCCGCCGTCGGCTTTCGGACGACGCTCGTCGAGCAGCGCGCAGATCGTTTCGACGACGTGGATATTTTCGTGCTCGGCATTGCCACCGACGTTGTACACCTCGCCGACCCGACCATGTTCGAGTACCGCCGTTATCGCCGTGCAGTGATCGCCGACATACAACCAATCGCGCACGTTGCGACCATCGCCATAGACCGGCAGCGGTTCGCCGTGCAGCGCCTTCTGGATCATCAGCGGAATGAGTTTCTCGGGAAATTGATAGGGGCCATAGTTGTTCGAGCAGTTCGTGGTCAGCACCGGCAGACCGTAGGTATGGTGAAACGCACGCACCAGATGATCCGACGCTGCCTTGGATGCCGAATACGGCGAGTTTGGTGCGTACGGCGATAGCTCGCTGAAGCGGCCCTCGGAGCCAAGCGAACCGTAAACCTCATCGGTGGAAACGTGCAGGAAGCGAAACTCCCGCTGTTGTGCCGGCTCCAGCGTACGCCAATGCGCCAGCGTCGCTTCCAATAGCGCCAGCGTGCCAACGACATTGGTTTGCACGAATGCGGCGGGACCGTCAATCGAGCGATCAACATGCGATTCGGCAGCGAAATTGACGATCGCGTCAGGTCGATGTTCGGCAAGCAGGCGCGCGACCAATTCACGATCGCCGATATCGCCATGCACGAAGATGTGCTCGGGATTGTTCGCGAGCGAACTCAGAGTGTCGAGATTGCCGGCATAGGTCAGCGCATCGAGATTGATCACGCGGCAACCGCCGGCCGCCAGCGTGGCGAGCACGAAATTGCCGCCGATAAAGCCGGCGCCACCGGTAACAAGCAGGGTTTTCATTGAATCGCGGATTCGCCAGACGGGGAGCCGGGTTGCCGGCCATGGCCGCGCATTTTAGCCTGCGCCACGCATCGACGCGAATTGCAGTTTTTGGCAATCAGCTTGACTCAAGCACTCTGGCTGCGGCGCGTGGCATCAACATGAGCGCGTACCACGCTGTCGATGGCTTCATACAAGCGTTCTGCAACGAGCGGTTTCCGCAGAAATCCATCCATTCCGGCCGCGCGCACTTGCGATTCCTCGTTGCCCCCTGCGCGCGCCGTGACGGCGATCAGCGGCAGGCTCCAGCCCGATGGATCGCGGCGCACGCGAAGCATGCGGGCGAGGCGCAGCCCGTCGATACCGGGCAGGTCGAGATCGATCAGGGCAACGTCGAAGCGCGCACGAGAAAGCTCAGCCAGAGCAATCAATCCGTTGGCCGCGTGGAAACAGCGATGGCCAACATGATCGAGCAGGCCGACGATGACCTTGGCAACCGTTTCGTCGTCTTCAACCAGCAGAATATCGAGTGCTCGGCCCGCGCTTGAAGTCGACGGCGGCGCAGGAGTCCAGCCTGAGCGTAGCCCATTGTCGTCGCCCGATTCAGTGCTGGATTCGCGCTCGGCCAGCGCCGGTAACGGCAAATCGACAGTGAATTCCGAGCCACGTCCGAGCTGACTGTTGACGCAGATTTCGCCGCCCATCAGTTCCACGAGTTCGCGGCATATCGCGAGGCCAAGACCACTGCCGCCGAAGCGGCCAGCAACGCCCGCCGATTGCTCGAAACGCTGAAACACGCGTTCACGGATGTCCGCCGACATTCCGGGCCCGCTGTCTTCGACCCGAAAACGCAGGCGACCGCCGGGCTCCGGAGCAAGACCGATCACGACTCGACCGTGTTCGGTGAACTTCATGGCATTGCCAACCAGATTCAGCAGGACCTGTTTGACCCTCAGCGGGTCGCCGCAAACACGCGGTGGCACGTCGGGATCGACATTGAGGCTGAGCGCCAGCGATTTCTTATCGGCCATACCCTGGCACATCGTGGCGACCTCGGCGAGCAAGGAACCTGGCGAAAACGCACGCGCTTCCAGAGCGAGCTTGCCGGCTTCGATCCGGGCCAGATCGAGACTGTCGTTGACCACCCGCATCAGCAACTCACCCGAAGTACGGATCGCATCCGCCTGGCCGCGCTGTTTCTCGTTGAGATCGGTGCGCAATAGCAAGTCGGTCATGCCAAGCACGCCGGTCAACGGCGTGCGGATTTCATGCGCCATCGTTGCCAGAAACGCCGACTTCGATTCGCCGACCTGTTCTGCCGCCCGTTGACGTTCGAGCGCAAGTTGCAGCGCATGTCCACGGCGGATGCGCAAGCGATACGATCGGAACACCAGCGCAATACTCCCCAGAACCGCCAGTGCGTAGAGTGCATATGCCCACGGCGTCGCCCACGGCGCGGACACGACTTGAATCGATAGCGGCGACGCCAGATCGACCCAGCTGGCCTCGGCGTTCATGGCTTGAACGTGCAAGGAGTAGTTCCCGGCCGATAATTGTGAATACGTCTGCTGCCCGCTATTGCCGGTATCGATCCAGTCCTTGTCGAATCCTTCAAGACGGAACCGGTAGCGGTTGGCGGAAAGGTTGGCGAACGAAAGCAGACGCACCGCGAAACTCAGATCACGATCCGCATAGCCAAGATCGATTTGGCGACCGGGATCGAGCGTGACGGTTGCCCCTTCGCGGCGCGTGGTAGCAGAAACGATCTGTAGTGTCGGTGTGGGCAAGTGGGTCTGGATTGTGCCCGGATCGAAAGCGACGGCGCCGCTACGGGTGCCGGCCCAGACCATGCCTTGACGCGAAACCGCCATTGCGCGCGGCTCGAATTCGCCACTTGGCAGGCCATCGAATTCATCGAAGCGGCGCAGGCTGCCGGTCTCCGGATGCAACCGCCACAATCCACGCACGCTGCCGATCCATACGTCGCCGTCGGCCGCGATATGCAGCATTTGTACGTAACCGCCGAACAAATCACTGCCGGCCGGAAAGCGTTGCAGGAGCTTCAATCCCTCGCTGTCGATTTGATAGCGCTCGATCGCCTCGGGTACATGCATCCAGACGCTACCATCCGCTGCGAACGCGAGACCATCGATCGTGACAGTCGGGGCACCGGCGACACGGCGAAAGCGATCCGTTGCACGATCGAGGCGTTCGATCCCCGTGGTCGTCGCTGCCCAGGGCATTCCGTGTGAGTCGATCGTGACGTTACGGATGTCGCCGTTTTCGATGCTCTGGTTCGCGGTCAGATAATTGCGCACGGCGTGCGTCGCCGGATCGATACGGGCAATACCAATCGTTCCCAGCAAGGCCCAAATCGACCCTTCGGCTCCAAGCAGTAATTGATTGACCTGATTGCCCGCCAATGCATTCGGATCGTTGTCCGCCACCGGGAATTCACTCGATGTCCCGCTGTGCAGGTCGATCTTTTGCAGACCGTGACGGCGACCCACCCACACTGTGTCGGCGACCGGCAACACCGCAAGCAGTCGCTGGGTCGAGCTGCCCAAGCGATCGCCATAGTGCGTCACCTTTCCGGTTACAGCATCGATACGATCGAGACCATCGGTCGAAGTTACTGCCCAACCCGAACCATCGTCACCGACGCCGATTGCCCGCACATCACCGTGGGCAAGGCTGGCATCGTCACCCGGAACATGTCTGTAGGCTGAAAAATTCGTCCAGTGTGGAGGCAGACGGGCGACCCCGCCATCAACCATGCCAAACCATACGCCGCCTTCGTGATCGTGCAGAATGTCGAACACCCGGCGACCGGGCAACGTGCCGACCACTCCTTCCACCGGCCGATAGGCGCGGGTTCCGTCAGAGTCCAGTTGCAGCAGTCCATTCGATGTCCCGATCCAGGTGGTGTCCGCTGAAAGGCGCGCGACCGAGCTGACAAACAGATTCGGCGTGCCGACGATCTCGACGAACTGGAGGTTCTGATCGATGCGGGCAATGCCCTTGTCGGTTGCGACCAGCATCCCGCCGTCGCTCTCCGCGCTGAATCCATTGACCAGCATGGATCCGCCGGCGTCTTCGAGGCCCGGCAAGACAACGTGATGGATGACGCCATCCCCGTCGCGCACATCAAGCCCGCTGTCGGTGCCGATCCAGATCCGGTTTTTCTTATCAGCTGCCAGGCTCAATACATTGCTCGAACGCAGGCTAGCCGGATCATCGCTGTCATGGTCGACGCGCAGGAAGCGGCCATCAGGTTGGAGCGCATTGAGTCCGCCCAGATAGGTGCCGACCCAGATGGTGCCCTTGGCATCCTCGGCAATCGCGAACACGTCGTCGTTGCCGAGCGTGCCGATATCGTTGGGAACATGCCGATAATTGAAAAATGTCTTTGCGCCGGGGTCGAGTCGCAATAACCCGGACGCTTCGCCTCCGCACCAGATGCGGCCCTCTCGATCGGCCAGAACGGTTTCGATATCGTTGCCGGCGGACGCACCGGCGCCTTTTGCGTTCTGCCTGAAGACGAGGAAATCGATGCCGTCGTAACGGGCCAGTCCGTCGTGTGTCGCGATCCAGATGAAACCGGCCTGGTCTTGAGTAAGCTTGTAAACGTCGCTGGACGGCAGACCGTCGCGCATCACCAGAGTCTGGAAGCTTAACGGAGCTGGAGGACTTCCAGCCAGTGCGACAGCCTGTACCAGCATCAATAGTGGCACGGTCAAAGCGCGCGTAATCTTCCCTGATATTTTCATGTTTGTCCTCCCCGCGCGAATCTTGCCACGACTTGGCGCGAGTTGCACCTTTGATCGACGCGACGAATCCCGATGCGTGTCTTGCCCGCTACAATCGCTGCACCATGGCCCAATCCCGACTTCCACTGCGACTCATCGTGTTCGCTGCCGCAGTCCTCGCTGGCGCGGTCGCGGTCGGACTGCTTATTGGTACCGTCAACAGTCTGCTCGAGTTCTATCAGCGGCTTGCACACTTGCCGATATGGCTGCGCTTGCCCTTGATCGTCGCGGTTGCCTTGGCTGTTTCCGGCCTGACTGTGCTGGCCTGGCGCATCGCCCGACCCAACAAGCGGACACGTGAATCGCGCGCGGCTGCCACGGCATTGCCAACCCGACCGCTGGTCGATGAACGCATCGAGCGATTGCGCCAGCGCGCAGTCGAAACCGCGGAGCTGGAATCGGAGTTGGTCGAACTCGATCGCCGTCGTGACAGCGGCGAGTTGTATGTCGCCGTGTTCGGTGAAATCTCGACTGGCAAATCGAGCCTGATTCGTGCGCTCGCGCCAGACGCGGACATTGCGACCGATGTGCTCGGCGGCACGACCCGAGTAGTTGCCCATCACCATGGGCGACTCGCGTACGGGCGCGAGCTGGTTCTGGCCGATATCCCGGGCAGTCGCGAGATCGACGGCAAGCTGCGTGAGCAACTCGCACGCGACGAGGCGCTGCGCGCGCATGCGGTGATTTATCTGTGCGCTGCCGATCTGACTGCTTCGCAAAGCGCGGAACTGGGCTGGCTGGCCGGATTCGGCAAACCGCTGATTCTGGCCTTGAACAAGGCCGATCTTTATTCGCCGCAGGAGCGCGATGCGTTGCTTGCCCAGCTGCGTCAACGGCACACAAACGAGGTCGCCGCGATTGTCGCAATCAGTGCGGGCGGTAGCGAACGTTTTTCACGCACGCTAGCGGACGGTCGCCGTGAAAGTGTCGAACGCGAACGCACCGCCGACGTCACTGCGCTCACCGATGCGCTCGATCACCTGACCGGCGGCGGCACAGCGACACTCGAGCCGGCGCGCGAAGCGGCCGTTCTCACCCACATAAATCAACGTGGCGCGAACCTTGCGCGTGCAGCGATGGCGCGCGAGGCCGAAGCAACCGT
>JBDTOS010000102.1:0-8570 GCA_039933095.1 Dokdonella sp. | reverse complement strand
TCACTGCGAGGATGAAATCGGTATGCGCCTCGGGCAGGTAGAACAGCTTCTGCACCGAGCCGCCGAGGCCAACGCCGAACCATTCGCCGCGGCCAATCGCGATCAGTGCCTGCACCAATTGAAACCCGTCGTTGAACGGATCGGCCCAGGGATCGAGAAACGAGGTGAAGCGCTTGATCCGGTAGTCCTCGCTGAACGCAGCCCAGGCGAGCGCCGGAACGGCGAAACTGCCGAGCATCGCGAGGTTTCGAAGGCGCGCACCGCCGAGCCAGACCATACCCAGCGAGACCGCCATCAACAGCGCGGCACTCCCGAAATCGGGTTGGGCGAGCAGCAACACAACGACAAGTGCGGCGATCCCGAGCGGCTTGATCACGCCGAATAGTCGCGTCTGCACACTTTCGCGATGGCGCACCAGGTAGCCCGCCATGTAGGTGATGATCAGCAGTTTGACGACCTCGACCGACTGGAACCCCGAAACACCCAAATGGATCCAGCGCCGCGCTCCGTTGACGCGCATGCCGATGCCGGGCACGAACACCAGCAGCAGCAATACGACTCCGCCGAGCAGCAGGACGCGAGCGTGGCGCTCGATGAACGCAAGCTCGATCTTTGCGGTGACGATCGCGAGCGAAATACCGAGGCTCAGGAAAACCAGATGGCGGATCAGGTAGTAGAACGGGCCGATGTGCTGGCCTTCGGCCACGGCGATCGAACTGGATCCAACCATGACGATGCCGAGACAGGCAAGCGCAGCCCCGGCGAGCACAACACCCGTGTCGTAGTGGCCGTCCGCTTCAATCAACCGGGTTGCCTGTGCCGTGTTCTGCGATTCGAAAATAGCCATCAGCGCACCTTCAGCGTGGCCAGACCAATCAGGACCAGAACCACGCTGATGATCCAGAAACGGACGATCACGCGCGGCTCCGGCCAGCCCTTGAGTTCAAAATGGTGATGAATCGGTGCCATGCGAAAAATGCGGCGCCCGGTCAATTTGAAACTCGCGACCTGCAACATCACCGATGCGGTCTCCATGACGAACACGCCGCCCATTACCAGGAGCACGATTTCCTGACGCACGATCACCGCGAGCGTGCCAAGCGCGGCACCAACAGCGAGCGCGCCCATGTCGCCCATGAACACCTGCGCCGGGTAGGCGTTGAACCAGAGAAATCCGAGCCCCGCGCCGGCCAGCGCCCCGCAGAAAATCGCGAGTTCTCCGGCACCGGGAATCGATGGAATTTGCAGGTAGTTCGAGAACACTGCATTGCCGGCGAGGTAAGCGAACAATCCGAGTGCTGTCGCGACCAGAACGCTGGGCATGATCGCGAGCCCGTCGAGACCATCGGTGAGATTCACCGCATTGGAAAATCCCGCGATGATCAGGTAGGCGATCGGAATGAACAGCAAACCGAGCGGAATTGCTACCTGCTTGAATAGCGGCAGATAGAGCGCGGTTTCTGCTGGCGTTGTCGCGCTGTAATACAAGGCAGCGGCGACCGCAATTGCGAACAGCGATTGCCAGAAATATTTCCAGCGCGCCGACAGCCCGCGACTGCTCTTGCGCACGAGCTTGCGGTAGTCGTCGAAGAATCCGATCGCGCCGAACGCGAGAGTGACACCGAGCACGATCCATACGTAGCGATTGCGCAAATCCGACCACAACAACGTGGCGCTGGCCAGCGCGAGCAGAATCAGCGCGCCGCCCATGGTCGGCGTGCCGGCCTTGGATAAGTGCGATTGCGGGCCGTCGTCGCGAATGACCTGACCGGCCTTCAGCGTGGTCAGTTTGCGAATGATCGCTGGGCCGGCAAGCAACGAAACCGCCAGCGCAGTCAGCGCACTCATGATGGCCCGAAACGTCAGATACTGGAAAACGTGAAATCCACTGACGTAGCCTTTCATCAATTCGGCAAGTTCAAGCAGCATGACGTTCCCCGTGCTCGAACTCGCTTGCATCGAGTAGACCGGCGACGACAAGCTCCATCGCTGCGGAGCGCGAACCCTTGACCAGCAGCGTGGTACCGGAATGCAGGGTCGCGCCAAGTGCAGTGATCAATGCAGGCTGGTCGGCGTAGTGCGTTGCATTCGCGCCGAACGCGGCGACTGCTGCCCGGCTCAATGGCCCAACCGCCAGTAACTGATCGATACCATTGCGCGCAGCCAGCGCGCCGGTCGCTGCGTGCAGCTTTTCGGCATCGGGACCGAGTTCGGCCATGTCGCCCATAACGAGGATGCGCCGACCGGATTCGGCCGCGAGCGCAGCGATGGCAGCAGCGAATGAACCCGGATTGGCGTTGTAACTGTCGTCGATCAGAATCGCCCCGGATGCGAGCGGATGACGCAGCAATCGTCCTTGGACGGCCGTGGCCGCTTGCAGTCCGTCACGTATTGTCGCCAACGGCACGTCGAGCGCGAGTGCAATCGCCGTCGCCGCGAGTGCGTTGCGGATATTGTGACGACCGGGCAACGCCAGTTCGACGTCGATCGAGCCGATCGGCGTGTGCAGGTTAAAGCGTCCGTGATCGTCGATGCGGGCACTTACGTCAGCAGTGCGATCGAGCCCAAACGTGATGATGCGGCGCGCACCGGCCATGTCGATGAACACGTCGGCGAATCCATCATCAGCATTGATGATCGCTGCGCCATCATCCGGCAATGAGGCATAGATAGCGCCCTTGGTTTGCGCGATTCCTTCGAGACTGCCCATGCGTTCGAGATGGGCCGGCTCGATGTTGTTGACGAGCCCGATCTGCGGTCGCGCGATGGCTGCCAGATAGGCGATGTCGCCGGGCTTGCCGGCACCCATTTCGAATACCGCAAATTCGGCATCGATCGGCGTCCCCAGCACGCTCAACGGCAGACCGATTTCGTTGTTCAGATTGCCGATATTGACGTGGGTGCGACCATGTCGGGCGAGGATCGACGCGGTCAGGGTCTTGACCGTGGTCTTGCCGTTCGAGCCGGTGATCCCAACGACACGAGCCGCGCTCGTCGCACGCACATGACGGGCAAGATCGCCAAGTGCCCGTTCGCTGTGGGCGACGACGAGTTGGGGAAGAGGCGAATCGACGCGGCACTCGACGACCGCGGCAACCGCCCGGCGTTCCAGCGCAGCAGCAAGATAGTCGTGACCGTCGACGCGTTCGCCGCGCAGCGCGAAAAACAGATCGCCTTCGCCGACCTTGCGCGAGTCAATCGCGACGCCGCTCGCAGCGCGATCTGCGCCGGGCAATTCGGCACCGAGCAATTCGGCGCCGAGAATCTGCGCAATTTCGCTCAAGCGCAGATTCAACATGGTCGCGCTTCCGATATCCGCGCGTGCAGGGCGACGCGGGCGACGACGACATCGTTGAATGGATATTTTGTGCCGTTGATTTCCTGGGTTGATTCGTGCCCCTTGCCTGCGATCAGGACGACATCGCCAGCGCGTGCTGACGAGACGACGAGCGCAATCGCCTGGGCCCGATCCGGTTCAATCGTGACACGCGTCGGATCGACAAGTCCGGCGACGATCTGATCGACGATGTCGGCGCTCACTTCGCTGCGCGGGTTGTCGTCGGTGATGACAATGCGATCGGCCAGACGCTCGGCGATCGCACCCATCTGCGGACGTTTGCCAGCATCGCGATCGCCGCCGCAGCCGAATACACAAACGAGTTCGCCCGCACAATGCGCACGCAGCGTCGTCAGGGCCTGTTCCAGCGCATCCGGCGTGTGTGCGTAGTCGACGACCAGCAGCGGCGTATCGCCATCACCACCTAGCCGGCTCATGCGACCGGCAACAGGCTCCAGCGCGGCAAGCGCAGCGATGATTTCGGCAAATGAAAACCCGAAATGACCCAGACAGCTGGCGACCGCAAGCAGATTGGCGACATTGAAGCGCCCGAGTAGCGCGGTGCCGACAATGCCCTCGCCCCATGGCGTGCGCAGGCGGAACCGCAAACCGCGTGCAGATGACTCGATGTCGCACGCCGACAGGTCTGCGTCGTCGCGGTCGATGGCATGGCGCAGGCAGCGCACCGATGGCGGCAAAATCGCCATCAACTCGCGTCCGAATGCGTCGTCGATATTGATCACGGCGGCGCTCAAACCTGGCCACGCGAACAACCTGGCCTTGGCAGCCGCGTAGCTCGCCATGTCACCGTGATAGTCGAGATGATCGCGGGTCAGATTGGTGAACACCGCGACGTCGAACCCGACCGCGTTGACGCGCCCCTGATCGAGTGCGTGCGATGAAACCTCCATCGCGACATGCGTGGTTCCGCCATCGCGAAATTGCGCGAGCAGGCCTTGCACGGCAATTGCGTCCGGCGTTGTGTGCTCGCCAGCCACCACTTTGCCGACCGGTCCGGCGCCGAGTGTGCCGATCGTGGCGGTTGCATGGCCTGCTCGGGAAAGCGCTTGCGCGAGCAACTGCACGATCGAGGTCTTGCCGTTGGTCCCGGTCACGCCGACGATGGTCAGCGCGCGCGAGGGTTCCTCAAACCAGCGCGATGCGATCACGCCGAGACTTTCGCGCAGATCATCAATCCATAGCGTCGGTATTGCCGTTTGGGCTATATCGGGTGCTGGCGCTTCCGCGAGAATGACCGTTGCGCCGCGCTCAGCAGCGGTACGCGCAAACTCAATGCCGTGCCGGTGCAATCCGCGCAATGCGACGAACGCATCGCCCGGCTGCACTTGGCGCGAGTTCAGGGTCAGGCCCCGTACGCGAATCGACCCTGCCGCGCACACGCCGACATCGCTGATGCCGTCGAGCAGTTCGCGCAGGCTCAAAGACCGGCTCATTGCGGGTCGCCTTCCTCGTAGTTGGTCTGGTCCGGCGCGTAATCCGGTGCCGGACTCGACGTATCAATGGTCTGCCCGCTATCTGGCGCTCCTGTGTACCAATGCTGGACGTTGTCGGGCGGTACATCGAGCAGGCGCAGCGCCTCGGCCATGACCTTGCTGAATACCGGCCCCGACACCAGACCGCCGTAGTACACCCCACCATGCCCACCACCGGGATCGTGGATGACGACGACGCCGACCAGGCGTGGCGCGCTCATCGGAACCATGCCCGCGAACAGCGAGACGTAGCGACTCTCGTAGCCACCGGCGATGGCGCGGCGCGAGGTTCCGGTCTTGCCGCCGACGCGATAGTTGGGAATCGCCGCCTTCAGACCCGAACCTTGCGGACTGACAACCGTTTCGAGCATGCCGCGAATCGTTGCGGCCAACTGCGGATCAATCACCTGGGTTTCCGGATTGCGTTCGCCCTTGACGAAGGTCGGCGAGCGCAGGCGACCGTCGTTGGCCAATGCCGAATACGCCTGGGCGAGCTGCAATGGCGTCACATTGAGGCCGTAGCCGTACGCAAGCGTGGCTTTTTCGAGCACGCCCCAAGTCTTGGCTGCCGGCAGGAACCCCGGTGATTCGCCCGGAAATCCACTACCGGTCACTTCGCCAAAGCCGAAGCGATGAAATACGTCGTACATGAGTTCGTTCGGCAAGGTCAGCGCGATTTTCGCGGCGCCGACATTGCTCGAATAGGTGATTACCCGGGTGACATCGATCAAACCCTTGTTATGCACGTCGCGAACCGTATGCCCGCCGACCAGGAAAGTTCCAGGCGTCGTATCGACCGGGGTATTCGGCTTCCATTTGCCGCTTTCGAGGGCTGCGGCGATCGTGAACGGCTTCATTGTCGAACCCGGTTCGAGCATGTTGATCGCGGCGCGATTGCGGCGGTACTGCGGATCGATGCTGCTACGCGAGTTTGGATTGAACGACGGCTGGTTGACCATCGCCAGAATCTCGCCATTGCTGACATCGAGAATCACCATCGACCCCGACGCGGCGCGATTGGCGATGACGGCGCTCTTTAGTTCGCGATAGGCGACGTATTGAATACGGCGATCGATCGACAGCGTGAGATCGTGCCCCGGCTGCTCGTCGCGCAACTGCTCGACGTTTTCGACCACTTGCTTGCGCATGTCCTGGATCACGCGCTTGACTCCGGGCTTGCCTGCCAGCCACTCGTCGAACGCAAGTTCCAGACCTTCCTGGCCGCGATCGTCGATATTGGTCAGGCCCAGTTCGTGACCCAATACTTCGCCGCTGGGGTAGTAGCGGCGGAACGCGCGCTCGCTGGCCACGCCGGGGATTTTCAGCGCGAGCACATCCTTGGCGAAATCGGGATCCACTGGACGCTTGAGGTAGAGGAACTCCTTGTCGGCGCGCTGCTCGATGCGCTGAACCACATCGTCCGCATCCATGTCGAGCGCCTTGGCGAGCACGGGAATCTGGTCGCGGTACTGCAGCAATTCCTTCGGGTTTATCCAGATCGCCTCGACCGGTGTCGACACCGCGAGCGGTTCGCCATTGCGATCGAATATCGTCCCGCGCGAAACCGGAATCGGAATATCGCGCAGGAAGCGCGCATCGCCCTGGCCTTGATAAAAGTCCTTGCGCACGACCTGCAGGTCGACAGCACGCACAACCAGCGCGGTCGAAGCCAGCGCCAGCATCATCACGACCAGATACAGGCGGGCTCGCAAATTGACCGGACGCAAGCGTTTCTTCATGGCGTGAGGAATTCCTTTGCCACTGCTAGCGTCTCATCACGACCGTTTCGGCGGCCTTGGGCGAAACCATGCCAAGCCGTCCACGCGCGATCTGTTCGATGCGATTGTTTTCTGCCCAGGTTGCCTGCTCCAGTTGCAGTCGCCCAAATTCGAAATTTGTGTCGTCGCGCTCTGTGGTCAGTCGGGTCAGTTCGACAAACAGGCGCCGGCTTTCCTGGCGCGCGTAGACGACACCGATTGCGCTGCCAACAACTGCGGCGAGCAGGATCGTGATGATCAGCACGCGCGCGATCACTTCGATTCCCCGGCGGACGCCTTTTCGGCGATACGCAACACGGCGCTGCGGGAGCGGGGATTTGCGGCGAGTTCGGCGTCGCTCGCAAATTGCGCTTTTCCGACCACAACCAGCTCCGGTCTCTTGGTTTCCGGCGGCGGCAGATTGCGCCGGACAACGGGCGCCGAACCGCGCGAACGCATGAAACGTTTGACGATGCGATCTTCAAGCGAATGAAACGCGATGACGACCAGACGACCGCCCGGTTTAAGTACGTCGAGCGCTGCGTCCAATCCTTGCTCAAGCGCTTCAAGCTCGCCATTGACATGAATACGCAAGGCCTGAAACGTGCGCGTCGCTGGATGCTTGCCTCGCTCGCGATAACCGAGCGTTCGCGCAACGAGATCGGCCAGTTCGCCAGTTGTCTTCAGCGGTGCTATTGCGCGTTGCTCGACAATGGCCTTGGCAATGCGCCGACTGAGTTTTTCCTCGCCGTAGCGCCACAGCACGTCGGCGATCATGCGTTCATCGGCCTCGGCAAGAAATTGCGCAGCGCTGATACCGGACTGCGGATCCATGCGCATATCAAGCGGGCCGTCGGCCTGGAAACTGAAGCCGCGCGATGCGTCGTCGAGTTGTGGCGAAGAGGTGCCAAGATCGAGGAGCACGCCGTCGACACCTGCCCGTACTTCCGGCCAATATGGCAACTGCGCAAAATTGTCCCGGCGTATCCGCACTCGCAAATCCCCACCGAATTCATCTGTCGCGGTCGCGATCGCCTGCGGATCGCGGTCCATCAACAGCAAGCGACCCGTCGGCCCGAGTCGCCTGAGTATTTCCCGCGCGTGACCGCCGCGCCCGAAGGTTCCGTCCAGATACGTTCCATCCTTGTTGATGTGCAAACCTTCCATGACCTCGGCCAGCAAGACAGGAACGTGAGTCCACTGACCGTTCATCGCACTGCTATCGTCAAAGCTTCAGATCACGCATTTCCTCGGTCTCCTGATCCTCACGGATCGGTTCGCGGCTCATTGCCAGATGTCCGTGCTCGCTCCATAATTCAAATTTGTCGTTCATGCCGAGCAGCACCGCCTTCTTTTCGATCTGCACGATCGAACGCAGGCTGGCCGGCAACAGCACGCGGCCATTCCCATCCGGTTCGACAAACGTCGCCGCGCCGATTACGCGCATCTTCAATACTTGGTGAGCCTTGGGTCCTTCGCGCAACTGGCCGTACGCTTTGGCACGCACTTCCCAGACCGGAACCGGTAGAATCCACAGACACTGTTCGTAAGGGTGGTAGCAGATCGCCAAACGATTGCCGCAACCGGAACTCACAGTCTCCCGATAAGCCGCAGGAATCACGAAGCGGCCTTTGTCGTCCACAGCGACGAGGGTCTCGCCGAGGAACGTCACGGGAGGAAGCTCACTCATTCTTTTGCACCACAGAAAACCACGCCCAACCACAAAATTCCACCGAACCCCACAATAGGCATTCGCCGAAAGCGTGTCAAGGACATTCGTGGCGAGTGTGTTGCGTACGCACATACGGAATCGCACACGCGGAATGGGGAAAACAAAATCGGGTGATTTTCAGCTAGGGGTGCTCTGATCTATTCCACCCAGATGGCGCGCACGATCGCTTCGCGCGTTTGATACGCTCGAGTCGGAAGTGTGATTCGCGAAGGAAAAGTGGAGTCGGCCGATAAGCCGGGTTCTGTCGTGGA
>JBDTOS010000101.1:0-8607 GCA_039933095.1 Dokdonella sp. | reverse complement strand
ATTCCTGCATATCCCGACCGGCAAGCGCGTCTCGATGTGCGTTGCCAGGGTCGTTGCCGATCATCATGTAGCGAGCGGAAAAGGTCTCACCCAAGGTGTGGCCGCAAGCGGTGCCCATACGGTAAAGGGCGGGGACGGCTGCTGCTGATTCGCGATCACGAACAATCTGGACTCGATCCGCGATTGCCCTCGCGGTGACAGGAATGCGCCCCGATTTTCACCAATCCTATAGATCAATCTGAGCGCATGGTCGGGACACGCCAATGACGACTTCGACAATTCGTCCGGCACGCGCTGGCGACGCGAGGGTACTTGCCGAACTGTGTGGTCAGCTCGGCTACCCGGCAACCCGTCAGCAAATTTCGGCACGTCTCGCTGCGATCGAGGCGAAGGATGCAGGCTGCATTCTCGTCGCCGAAAATCCGCAAGGTCGTCTTCTCGGCTGGCTGCATGTCACCCAGGCCGAAACACTAACTGCCGGCTCCGATGCGGAAATTCTCGGCCTCGTGGTCGGCGAAGATGCGCGCGGCAACGGTGTTGGCACGAAACTATTGAACGCTGCTCAGGATTTGGCGCGGTCGCGAGGTCTTGCCAACATGCGGGTTCGCAGTCGCGCCGAGCGCGAGCGCGCTCATCGCTTTTACCAGCGCGCCGGTTTCGAACACATCAAGAATCAGGCGGCCTTTCGCAAATCGCTCCAGTAGGTAGTCGAGAGTCGCTTAGCGCCCTTTCATGCCGACTTTCCAAGCGTAAACAGCCGCCTGCGTGCGATCGCTGACGCCGAGTTTGGAAAGCATGTTGCTGACATGGGTTTTGACGGTTTTCTCGCCGATGCCAAGACGATCGGCGATCGCCTGATTGCTCAGACCTTCGGCAACCAGGGTCAGCACTTCGTGTTCGCGCTGACTCAGGCTCTGCAACACATCGGCGTCCGGGGTCGAACCCTGATGCAGGGCCTGGACCAGACACGCGGCAACGCGTGGATGCAACACGGCCTCGCCGCGCGCGGCCTTGCGTATCGCATCGGCGAGTGCGTCGGCGTCGACGTCCTTGAGCAGGCACGAGAGCGCGCCGGCTTGCACTGCGGCAACAATCTGTTTGGCGTCCTCGAATGAAGTCAGCAGGACCACCTGAGTGGTCGGGCTGGCGGCACGAATATCACGCGTTGCCGCAATGCCGCCGCCCGGCATGACCAGATCGACGAGGGCAACCTGCGGTTTTTCGGCGGCGCACAACGCGATCGCGGATTCCGCGTCGCCGGCCTCACCGACGATGGCAAGGTCCGCATAGGTTTCCAGAAACGCGCGGATGCCCTGACGCACCAGCACGTGATCGTCGGCGATAACGAGGCGGATCGGTTGATTGTTCATCGGCTCGGTGCTCACTTAAAAGTTGCAAAACCAAAAGGTAGACATCCTGCCGCAGTTTGCAAACAAACGGTCGCGGCAAGGCCGCGCCACCTTGGTCGCGTGAACCACGTGGGTGATTGGCGCGTCAGCACATCCATGGGCCCGATTTATTCGCGAATCCATTCCCGAATTCTTTTGCGATCATCCGTCAATACTCAGCCTGGCGGTAGATCAGCAACGTTGAAACTCACGCGAATGCGAGTTCCGTCGCGTGCATCGCTGGTCACTTCGAAATGCCCGCTCGGCAATCCGGTCGCCCGGTCGCGCATGTTCGCAAGTCCCATGCCGGCGTCGGCATCGTCGGCAATGCCGCTGCCATTATCGGCGATGCTGAGGGAAACACGATCCGCTTCGCGGCGGAGCGTGACTTCCGCCTTGCGCGCACCACTATGTCGCAACACATTGCTCAGTGCTTCATCGGCGATGCGCAGCAGCGATTCTTCGTGCACGGCAGGTATGGACGGAACATCGCCAACCGCCAGTTTCGCCTCCATGCCGCTGGTCTGTGCCCATTCGAGCACGCGTTGGCGCAGTCGCTCGGTAAAAGGCAACGCGGCGTCGGATGCGCGAAGCTCATCGAGAATTTGCGCCAATTCCTGCTGGATCATCTGACTCAGACGCTCGGCCTGCACGATGCGTTCAAGCGCGGGGTGATCCCCCAGCTGGCGCCGCGCGGTTGCCAACTGCAGATTCAGCGCGAATGCTTTTTGTTTGACCGTATCGTGCAGATCGCGCGCGAGTCGCTGGCGCTCCGACAGTGTTGCCAGTTGCGCCCTGGATCGGATCAGGGCTTGCAGCTCGAGCGCCATGCGATCGAGCAAATTCGACAATCGTCCAAGCTCGTCACTCGACGTATCGTTGATGCTGTGGCTGAAGTCGCCGCTACTCCAGGCAGTCGCTGCACTCGCGACGCGATTCAGCCGGCGCGTCACCCATGTCGCAAGAAAGAACGAAGAGGCCAGGCCAAATACGATCAAGTAACCGAACACAATCGGCCATTCGAGGCTCAGGTCCAGCAGAAACTTGCGCCACGGCACAGGCAGCCGCAATTCGACAAACAAAAGGCCATGCAGCACACCGTCGCTGCTGCGAATCGGCGCGAGCAGGCGGCGGATCTTGTACGGTGATTCTTCGCTGGCCAGCGCCACAGGCGATGTCGCGGTGAGCGCAGCGACGAATTCAGGCGATTGCGCCGACGGAAGATCGGCTTTCCAGTCGGCGTCATCTGGCGCGGATGCGAGCAAGTTGCCGGCAGGATCGAGCACGGCCGCTGCAAGCGGGTCGGGTGCCAATTCCATCAACACAAACGACTCGTCGGCAACCAATCCGCTGCGCGGACGCTGCAAGTGCAATACCCAGGATTCGGTCCATGTGGCCAGCGAGTGATGCTCGTCGCGCGCAGACGATGGCCACGCAGTGGCGAGATCTTCTGCCGCAGTGCTCGTCACCCGATCGAGCGAGCCACCCTCGACGCCACCCATGAAGCGCTGGAACTCGTAAATCAGGATTGCCGATTCGACTAGAACCAGGCTCGGCAGCGACAGCAGCACGTAGAACAACGCGAGCTTGAAAATCAGGCCGCTCAATTGCGGACGCAACGGTTTCATCCACCATCACACGAACGATAGGAAAGGCGGAGCATAGCCGTGCGGGGGTGCGAGCGAAACCGCGATGTCGATGAAGATAGCCGACCGTAGCGTACGTGCTGAGAAAGCATGCACGCGACCGGCATGCTGCCGGCCGCGTGACAGCAAAAAACTCAAACTAGAACTCGAACGCTACGCCGGCGTAGAACGTCCGGCCGATGCCGGGTTCCAGACCGTTGGAAAACACGCGCGAATAATACTTGCGGTCGGCAATATTCGAGATCCCGCCTAGCAGACGTACATTCGGCATCACCCAATAATCTGCCGAGAAATCGGCAACCGTATAGGACGGCACCTTGGCGGGAATGTAGTTCGGTGCGCCAGCGCTACCTGCGGGCAGGTTGGAATCCTGGAAATACTGACTGGCCACCGACACTGCCGACAAGGCGAGCTTGAGCTTCTTGTCTTCTCGATAGACCAGTCCGACACGAGCGAGGTAGCGCGGCGAAAACGCCGGAGTCGCGCCAATTCGTGCCGGATCGCGCGACGAAGTGAACTCCGAACCAAGCAAGCTCACGTTGGCAAACACTGAAAAATGCCTGGTCGACTGCGGATCGCGTGCAACAAGGAAATCGTAGTCGATCTGCCCTTCGAACCCACGGTGACGGGTATCGCCGGTATTGACATTGATGGTATTTCCCGGGGGAGCGCTCGGACCGGCCGGCTGACTTTCGATACGATCCTTGACCGACACCAGGAACAGGCTGGCATCGTAGAAGAGGCCATTGATCGGGGTACCGTGGACGCCGGCTTCCCAGGAAACCACATGGGTCGGATCAGGATCGTTGATCGCCCCGGCAGCCAGATTGCCGAACGGCGACCCGACATCGAAATAGCGCACCGGACGCCAACCCTGCGACACGTTGAAATACGTCTCGTTGAGGTGACCAAAATCGTTGCCGATGCCGAGACCGAACAGCGGCACGGTATGACTGACACTGCGATCGACCAGATCGCGCGTCAGGTTCGACGGTTTGATGCTCTCGTTGATATCGACGGTTTCGCGTTCGAGACGCACCGACGGCACGACATGCCAGTGATTCGGCAGACGGAACACGTTTTCGGCGAACACCGCGCCGTAATCAGTCGAACGCTGCTGGCGCAGTTTCGCGCAGTTGAGCTGCGCGGGGCTGCGACAGGGATCGCCGCGGTGATCGTAGCGCCCCGGCGCCAGGTTGTCTTCCTGCCATTGCCGGAACGGCGCATCGGAGTGATACAGCGTGGTCCCGACCGTGAATGCGTTGCCACGTCCCCAGTGGTGCACGACGCGCGCATCCAGACCGCTGAAGCGGAACTGATCGTCCTGCAGAGTCGCCGTCGTTGGTGCCGCGCCGCGGTCCTGCGAGCGCGATGCCTGGTCCGCATAACCCGCCCACACTTTGGCAGCAAGTTCGGTGTCGTCGCCGAACTCGCGCGTGTGGCTGAGGCTCAGCACATAGCGATCAGTCCACAGTTTGTTGAATGGCGTCGTCGTCTGTTGCTCGTCGGCGGCGAACTGCGTGTAGGTCAGCTTGCCAGGATCGCCGGTTTCAAGCTGGGAAGCATGGAAATCGAGAGCATAGTAGGCACGGTCATCAGGCCGGTAGCCAATGTGCAGGTCGCCGCCCTTGAGGTCGGAGTCGCCGTTGTCGCGCTCGCCATCGTTTTTGCGGTAGTGCACGTCGAGCAGATAATCCCAGTTGCCTGAGGTACCCGAGATCTTGTTGAAGGTGGCGAACAATCCGTTACTGCCGACCACATTTTCGGTATAACCGGCCAGCGGACGATCAGCGACCGGTTTGCGGCTGATCACGTTCACCGTCGGCGGCGGTTCCGGCCCGTACAGCAGCGAACTGCCACCACGAATCAACTGGACTTCTTCGATCGTCTGCGGCAGCGGAAACGCGTAGATGGTTGGGTAACCGATCCAGTCGGCTTCGAGCGGAATGCCGTCCTGTAGCACGGTGACGAACTCCGATTCCTGCGGATTGCCGATGCCGCGGTAGCTCAGATTGAGCTGACCGGGAGATTGTTGTTCGGAGTAGAACAAACCCGGCGTCTGTGCAAACAGGTCGCGCAAGTTGTTGTCGACGACGGTTGGAATATTGTCGAGTTTGGTGATCGAGGTTTTCTTGGTCACCGTGATCAACGGCCCGTCCACCTCTTTCATGATGAAGTTGAGCTTGGCCTTGTAGTCGTCAGGTGCACGGTCCTTGACCTCGATCTTCTCGAGTTTTTGCGGTTCGCTGGTTTGATCTGTCGCTGTTTGCGCGTAGGCCGGTGCCGCAATGGCGATGGCAATCGCAAGAGCCAAGGCGCTGCGCCCGTCGTGAACAACACTCATCGATAATCCCCATACAGTTTTCCGCGACCCCAATAGCCGCAGCACAGCCTCGCTTTATGACAAATGCCTTCAGCGGTTGCTACGGTCACCAGACCTACGTCTTTGGACCGATCTGTCTATGACTACGGATGGAGAACTCGAAACGCGTCGAACCAGCAGTCAATTGGGGTATGTCCTTACATACAGTCCATACGCATGCGAACGGTATCGGCAAGCGACTGAGTCTTCTCGCAGCCAACATTTATTTTCATCTTTGCCATGCTGACAAATGAGCGAATTCGGTACAGAATCCGCTCGTTCCTGCGGCGGACAGGCGGGAGGCTTGGGGCGTCCGACGCAGCTAAATCGACTGACCCTTCGTGATCGGATGTGCGTGCTTTGTGCGTGCGTCCGGTGCTGATGAGTGCGTGGCCGATCGATCGACATGACTTAGTCGACATGACTTGCATGTCACCGACGGTTTGAAGTATTGACCACCTAACGAGGTTCCAAATGCGCAAGATATTGATCTCGCTTTTCGCGTCGGGCAGCCTGGCGTTCACTGCCGTCGCGATCGTGCATCACGGCGACAGCAATCTGTTGATGGCCGCTCACGAAATGGCCAATAGCACGGATATCCATACCGCGAACATCGGCGAAGAAAAGGAGGACGCCCTCGATAGCGATTTCTGGATCACGCGCAACACCTATCCCACCGGCCACTTCGATCAGCGCTGGACAATCGAAGCCGCGCAACAGGAGCGCGCAATGGTCGCCGCCGTGCCAGCGGGTGTTCGGTCCTACAACAAGTCGACCAATGCGATCAATTCGCCGTTGACGCTTGATCCCGGAGTGTTTGTCCCGCTCGGACCGATGCCGGAAAACAATGCCCAGTCCAGCTACGGTCATGTGTCCGGGCGCTCGAACGTCATCAAGGTCGATCCGACCACGACAACGCCGGGTGCCATCACCGTGTATTCCGGTACTGACGGCGGTGGCATCTGGAAATCCACCAATTGCTGCGGTGCGAACACGGCGTGGCAGATCGTGACCGACATTCCAGAAATCTCAGGCATGTCGATCTCGGATATCGTCATAGATCCGAACAACCACAACACGATCTACGCAGGCTCCGGCGATCTGAACTATGGCTCGTTCTCGTTCGGTTCGGCGGGCGTGCTCAAGAGTTCGGACCAGGGCGCAACCTGGCAAGTGCTCGGCGCGGATATTTTCAGCCCGTACTACACCGGTTCGGCCAATTCGTTTCCGCAGTATCAGGCGGTCGGCAAGGTCGCAGTCGATCCGAACAATTCCAATACCGTCATGGCCGGAACCAAGACCGGCTTGTACATCTCCAACAATGGCGGCGCCGACTGGTCCGGCCCGTGTTACTCGAACCCGTTCGCGACCGGTGCGACTCCGCAGCGTCAGGATGTGACCGGCTTGATTCCGGTCAGCAATGGAGACGGAACGACACGCGTATATATGGCGATCGGCGTGCGCGGGTCACCGACACCGGTGCAGCCTGATCTTGGCAATACCGGTTCCAACGGTATCTACAAGCTGGCCGCGATCCCGGCCTCGGGGTGTCCTTTGGTCAGCGACTGGACCTTGCAAAATTCCGGATGGCCAGCAACGCTTGGCAATGGTGTAGCGGGTGCGAACCCGATCGGCCGCATCGAGATCGCCGTGGCACCGAGCAATCCGCAGCGCATGTACGCAGAAGCGGCGGACATCGCAACGAAGAAGATCAATAGTTTTTATCGCAGCGACGATGCTGGCTCCACCTGGACGCAGACATCCACGGGCGCTGGCCTCAACAACAACGGGACCAATCCAGGATGCGAAGGCAACTCGAACAATGGCGGCGGGCAAATGTGGTACGACGCCGGCCTCACGGTCGATCCGAACAATCCCGATCGGGTCTGGATGAGCACGATCGACGCGATCGGATCGTCCGATGGCGGCATGAACTACTACGATGTCACTTGCGGATACGGTAGCCATGCCCTCAATGGCGGCAATCGCGTTCACGTCGATCACCACGCGCGCGCGTTCGTCGGCAATGATTCGACCCAGATGCTGCTTGGTTCCGACGGCGGCGTGTACTACTCGGCCAACGCCGATGTGGCGGTGTCATCGGCAGGTGTCACGCTGATGCGATGGGACGGCCTCAACGACACGATCAACAGCACTGAATTCTATTTCGGTGATTTGACTGCGAACTTCTCGACTGCGGCGGCCCCGGCGATCGGCGCCGGTGCGCAGGACAACGGCTGCATGAAGGTCAATTTTGTCGGCACGCCAACCGGTCCGGTGCTGTGGAACTCGAACTGCTCAGGCGATGGCACCACGACCAAGATCGAGCCGATCAATGGCCTGATCTGGTTCAATTCCAGCCAGAACGGAGCGCTCGCGCGAAGCACCACAGGCGGTGCGTCGGGTTTCTCGACCGCCTCTGCCAATACCGGCGGAACATGGGGTGGCGATACTGCTCCTTTCGCAATGTCCTACGACATTTACCGCTGGGGTGTGCTCGATGCACCAGGCAGCGGCTGCACCACAGCCAGCGGTTGCAACCATATGCTGGCCGGAACGGTGCGCCTGTGGGAAACGACGGACATGACCAATCCGACTATCGGGACAGTGCGCAGCTCATGGAAGGCGCGTACGATCAATTTGACCAAGAACAATCTGATCATCGGCGCAGACAATCGCTCGTACATCAACTATGTCGCCTATTCGTTCAGCGACCCCACCGTTGCTGGCGTCGCCACGAATGATGGCAATGTGCAGCTCGTATTCGGCCTCGGCACCGCAGCGGCCGCCAACTGCGTGACGCCGGGCTCCGATCCGAATTGCGCCACGGCAGTCAACGTGACCAACGGCAATGCGATCCTGCCGAACCGGCCGATTTTCGGCATCCGCTTCGATCCGACTACGCCCCTGATTGCGTACGCGGCAGTGGGTGGCTTCAACCAGAACACGCCGGCGACGCCTGGCCATGTGTTCCAGGTAACCTGCTCGGCGTACAACTGCCCGAGCTTCACTTGGCTCGACAAGACCGGCAACCTGCCGAACATCCCGGTCGAGCAGGTGATGCCGAATCCGAACCGTCCGAATCAGGTCTTCGCCGGTACCGACTGGGGCCTGTACTACACCAACGATATTTCCGTTGCTACGCCGACTTGGTACCGCTTCGAACAATTCCCGCATCTGATGATCTGGGAACTCGGTGTCGATCGCGGCT
>JBDTOS010000100.1:0-8628 GCA_039933095.1 Dokdonella sp. | reverse complement strand
TTGCGGCCAAGAAACGCATTCGTCTCACCGAATTGAATGTGACCGGCGACCACCTGTGCGGTCTGCACGACCACGAACAGCGAGTCGCCGTAAGCCTCTATCTTCGGGCGCTGATGGGCCTTGTGGGCATCCTCGATCGCGAGTTCGTGCAGGCCGAATTCCTCCTGCAATGTATCGAGCAGGGCCTCATCGGGCTCATGCAGGCCCACCCAGACGAATTGTCCGGGTTGGGCAATGACATCGCTGATTTCGGCAATCGTGATATCGCGCAGGCGGCTACCGTCGGCCGCGTAGGCGACACAGTTGACGACCATTGAGTCGGCGGATTGCGCGACAGCGTGTTGAAGAGGGGTTCGCTGATCCATTTGCGAATGATGCGCCGTTGGACGTGACAGCTGCAATCACGCGTGCCGAACACTTGAAACCTGACTGCTGGAGGACAACCAGTGGTGCTTGAATCTAGCTAGGTTTCAATCCGGCGATGGCAGAACGCTGGCGGGCGATCGTGAGTGCGAGCGCTACGTGAATCGGCAGGAACAACACGATCCAGTGCAAATTCGCCTGGACAAAGCCGGGCAGGGTCTTGGAAAACAAGGCGAAGCTGGCGATCGCTGCAATTGTCCATGCAACGACTTGCGTCCAGAAGCGGGGCTTCCAGCGAACCCGGGAAGAGCCAATCCAGGTCGGCAATAGCAGCAGGCACAACGGACTCAGCAACAGCAGGTTTTCATTGCGCCACGCCGAGCGATGATCGGTCAAACCCCACAGTGCGAGCAGCACGCTGCCGCCGATGCAGCAGGTCAGCGAGAACACGAAGGCCAAGATCGAAAGAGCCACACGCGCGACGGGCGAGCTGCGCAGGCGTGCCAGCACCAACATCAAGATGCCCGATCCAAGCCCGACAAAAAGGAACGGCCAGCGCAGATCCGGCGGCAGCTCGGGTGGTTCGGCAATCCGACCGCGCGCCAATGTGCGTTCTTCCGAGACGAGCGCGACCGGGGTCGCACCGTCACCACTCGTTTGCGCGCTGCGCACGACTTTCGCCAACGTCATCGGCACAAAACTTTCCTGCCAGAAATCGATGCGCTGGTCGGCATATGGGCCAAGACCAAGGTCGACGATCAGCATCAGCCAGGCGTCGGGTGACATCAAGCGCAATGCGTCGATGCGGTAGGTGTAACCCTGCGATCGCCCGGTCGATTGTTGTTTGAGCAGGCCACCAAGCCCTTGATCGAGCGCATCGCGCACCTTGGTCGAGCAGTTCGAGGTGAAATAGTCGTAGCGGTAGTAGGCGTTTTCTGGTTGCGTGTTCCAGCGCAGGAAATCGCGCAGGGCGATGCGTTGCTGCGCCGACATCTGCAAGCGTTGCTCGGTGACGCTGCGACCTTCGTCGACATAGATCGGCAGATCATCATCAAAGCGAACCGCTGCGATCCGGTAGCGCATCAATCCGCGCGCGAAGTTCCAGAAAAAATCATCATCATCGAAATCGAAGATGCCGTAGTTGTAGGCAATCGCCTCGCCGCTGACCGGGTCGCGCACCAGAATCGCGTTATGCCCAAAGCGCTCCCAATAGATTTCGCCGGGGCCGTAGGTGACAAGGCTGATTTCGGGTGCGTCGGCGATCGAGGTATTGATTGGTACGGCCGCGGCCGGAGCTGTCGCAGTGGATGGGCTTTGCGCAAGCGCACCCGGCGATGTCGCGAGCAAAGCGGTGAGCATGATCGCCGCAACAGCGACCAAGCGGCTTGCAGCGCGCCATGTATCAACCATGCTCAGTGCAGTGACAGCGCAGTCAGACCCTCCCCTTCAAGGGGAGGGCCGGGTGGGGATGGGTTTGTTCTGGAGTGCGAATACAAGTCTGGCCAGCTATCCGAATCACGCCCGCACAGCACGCACGGCAAACTGATGCACGCGCCGCGCATCGGCCTTGGTCACCTTGAAGCGGAATGCGGCAACGATGACTTCCTCCCCAGCTTCGGGTAGATGGCCCAGCTCGGAGGTCACCATGCCGCCGACGGTGTCGAACTCGTCATCGGAAAAGTCGCTGCCGAAATGCTCGTTGAAGTCCCCGATCGGGGTTAGCGCATTGACCAGGAAACCGTCATCGCCCGCCGGCTGGATCAGCGGCTGCGCGTCATCGTCGTCATCGTGCTCGTCGTCGATATCGCCAACGATCTGTTCAAGCACGTCCTCGATCGTGACGATACCGGCCACGCCGCCGTACTCATCGACGACGATCGCCATGTGGTTGTGCGACAGGCGGAAATCCTTGAGCAGGACGTTGAGTCGCTTCGATTCGGGGATCAATGCAACCGGCCGCAGCAGGCTGCGCACGTCGCCGGATACGTCGTCGCCATCGGCAAAACAGCGCAGCAGATCCTTGGCGAGCAGGACGCCGAGAATCTCGTCCTTGTCGTCGCCGTGGACCGGAAACCGCGAGTGACCGGACTCGATGACAAGGGCCAGGATGTCGGCAAGTGGAGAATCAATGTTGACCGACGCCATCTGTGCGCGCGGCACCATGACGTCGTAAACCTTGAGGTCGGCGACGGCAATCGCGCCCTCGACCATAGCCAGCGTGTCGTTCGACATCAGGCCATTGGCCTGTGCGTGGCGTAAATCTTCCAGAAGTTCTTCGCGGCTGCTGACTTCGCCGGAGAGTGCCTGGGTCAAACGGCCAAACCACGATCGCGCGGGTTGGGTAGTAGACGGAGGATCCTCGCTCATTCACACATTTGGACGGCGCCCGCTCGATGGGCAGAGGCGGCAGTTTACCGGAAACACCATTACCGATCCGCGAATCGACGCTCAGGCGTATGGATCGGCGACGCCGAGCGCGCTCAGAATCCGGCGTTCCAGTGTTTCCATGCGTTTGGCATCGGCGTCGATCTGGTGATCATGACCGAGCAGATGCAACACGCCGTGCACCGTCAGATGCGTGTAGTGATCCTTGGGTGATTTGCGTTGTTCATGGGCTTCGCGTGCAACGACAGGTGCACAGATGACCAGGTCGCCGAGCAGCGGCACGGTGACGCCGCGAGGCAGATCAGCCGGGAATGACAAGACATTGGTCGCGTAGTCTCGCTCACGGTAGCGCGCATTGAGCGCACGACCCTCGTCCTCGCCGATCAGGCGAATCGTCAGCTCGGTCGCGCGACGACGACCAGCGCCGCGAAGAGCGGCACCGATCCAGCGTCGAAACGAAATCGCGGACGGCAATCCACGGCGCGGGACGGCGTAGTTCACATGCGCGATTAGTCTGCTCATCGCGAGAATGAGTCTCAGCCGCTCTGAGTATCAGCATCACGCGCCTCGTACGCGCGCACGATACGTTGCACCAGCGGATGGCGCACGACATCTTTTGCGGTGAAAAACGTGAAACTCACGCCCTCGACGTCGCGCAGCACCTCGATCCCGTCACGCAGCCCCGACTTAATGCTGCGCGGCAAATCGGTCTGGGTCACATCGCCGGTCACCACGGCGATCGATCCGAAACCGATGCGGGTGAGGAACATCTTCATCTGCTCGACCGTCGTGTTCTGCGCCTCGTCGAGAATCACGAACGCATCGTTGAGCGTGCGCCCGCGCATGTAGGCGAGCGGCGCGATCTCGATGACGTTGCGTTCGATCAACTTGGTTACTTTCTCGATACCGAGCATCTCGAACAGCGCATCGTAAAGCGGACGCAGATACGGATCGACCTTCTGGGTCAGATCACCCGGCAGGAATCCGAGTTTCTCGCCGGCCTCAACGGCGGGCCGAACGAGAATCAGGCGCTGCGCCCGATTGTCGTTGAGTGCATCGACCGCCATCGCAACCGCAAGATAGGTTTTGCCGGTGCCGGCCGGGCCGATGCCGAAGTTGATGTCGTGGGTTGCAATTGCGTGCAGATAACGCGTCTGGTTCGGCCCGCGTCCGCGAATCGTGCCGCGCTTGACCCTGATCGCAACATCCTGCGCGCCCTCGGCAGCACTCTCGGCAATTTGTTCAACGCCCGATTCCTGCAAATGAAGGTTGATCTGCGGCGCAGTCAGCACTTCGGTTTCGGTCAGCGCATACAGGCGTTGCAGCAGACGCTCGGTCAGGACTGCGATGCGTTCCTCGCCAGCCACGCGAAACACATTGCCGCGATTGCTGATCTCGACACCGAGTCGCAGTTCGACCTGGCGCAGATGCTCGTCGAACGGCCCGCACAGATTTGCCAGGCGTTCGTTGTCGTCGGGCAACAGTGGGAAATCGCGATGGATCAGCGGTGCAGTGGTTACGTTAGTCATCACGCAAGGGTAGCGCGACGCTGGTCATCGCGTCACCACACGATGAAGGGACAGTGGCAAGAAATCGTCGAGCTAGGCCCGGAAGTCGGCTAACACTTGCAGCGAATCGCAATTGGGGTGGTCAGCAGATACGTTGACCACGCTTTGCCAAGGTTTGCAGCATGCATCGTGGACAGTCAAATCATGGGCCTTCGAGATCGAAGCCACTCGCGAAAATCGGATCGGCGGCGATCACGGTGAAATCACCGGTGGAAATATTGAAGAAGATATTGTTAGCGCAAGATACGCGCGCTCGGGCTGCGGTCGTCCCAACATTCGGAACATTGACGGTCGCGCTGCCGTTGTTGGGAACTCCGCTGGCCAGAGCGATTGGGCTGGCGAAATTGCCCGACACGATCAGGTCGATGTTCACCGCTGCGCAGGAAACAGGGGGTAGATCGGTCAGTCCGACATTCCAGCTGACCGTTGCCATGCCGGTGCCGCCAGCGTAGTCCCACACCGTCGCTGCTGCCGGAGCGGTCACCGTAAACGGACCCGCTGTATTGACGACCGTCAACAAGTTCTTTGCGCTCTGGCTGGTGCCCCCGTTTAGCGTGTTGTCGCGGACTGTCAACACGAAGTTCAACGCGCGACTGGTCGTCGGCAAAATCTCGCCAAATGGATGCGTGTTGTTCAGCAGTTCGGCAATGCGTGGAACGATACGGGTCGGTCCGCCCGGATTGAACGAACGAATGATCGGACCGGTTCCTAGATCGACGGCGAGATTGTTGTTTGCGGCTCCGAGGTCGTACTCCTCCCAGCCATAAGTAAGATTTGCGCCGGTCGCCGCGCTGGTGGCGGAACCGGTCAGCGCGAAGGGCGTATTGGCCGGGATCGTATAGTTCGCGAGCGCTGCCACGACAGGTACGCCGTGATTCGCTTCAGTCGTCCCGCAACCGCCACCCGCACCAGTTGTTGTATAGATGTTGATCTCATCCAGGCTCTTGGCATGGAAATAGGGATCGGAATGCGGTTGCAGATCATTCACCGCGCCACAGATTCCCGCATAGGCCATGATCGTCGAACCGCTGCCAGGTTCGTATGCTGCACTCGCGGCCCGGTTGCCGCCGCCGCAATTGCTGTTGCTGCCATTGAATGTATGGTTGCCACCGTGCTGATGTCCCATTTCGTGGGCCACATAGTCGATATAAAAAACATCGGTTGACAGCAACGCACCATTGGTCAAACCGGTAGTCCCCTGACCCTTGCTGGTCGTCTTGCAGACAACGCCGAGTCCGGCCACACCACCGCTACCGGTCGTGAAAACATGTCCGATATCGTAATTTGCAACACCGATAATCCCGGTGATCCGGCCGGTGAACGCGTTGAGCGAGGCGCCCCCGTTGCTGTTGGTGTCACCAAATGGATCGTTGACTCCGCCATTGACGGCGAGCGGGAAGATCAACAGATCATTGTTGGGCACCAGGGACAAATGAATCGCGAAATCGGTTTGATAGACCTGATCGACGCGATTGACCGCCATGACGACACCGGCGAGTCCGTCGGCGACGGTCGGATTGACGGTGTTTGCCGTGTACGCCTGGACCCATTGATGGTTGGCAACCACGGCCGCACGATAGGTACGCTTGGTTACCCCGGTTGGGGTCGGTTGCGCGTCGGGGCTGAACGGGCTTTCATTCGAAGACGGCGTGTTTGCGACGCTTTCGATCTTGCCGTGTACCTTGCACTGGAAAGGACTGCCTCCAGTCACGTCGCTGCGTCGAAACGCAATATAGTCGGCACCCTCGCCGAACGTCACTGGTCGCACCATCCAGATTCCGTCGCGGCCGAAAACCATTGCATTGACACCGAGTGGCGAGATATCGACGCGGACTTGATCGCCGGTGGCATCGACTCCGGTGTAGCTGCGAATCTGCGGATATCGGGCCACCAATTCAGCCGGCATGACGCCGGAATCGGACAATACGAAATCGGTGAAACCGGCATCCGGACGCGGTAGCGACAGAGTAATGCCGCTGGCAGTCTGCTGATCGACGCTAGTTTTCAGTGCGGCAAGATCGAGCGTCAACGCGCGATACGCTGCCGGACGGTCGAGTCCAGCCGGTAGATCGCGCCCTGGTGCATCCTGCCAATAGCCATTGTCGGGGGTGGCATGTGCGATGCCGACCGACATCACGATCAGGGCAGCGACCAGTTTGGCCGCTGTTTGCAGCAATCGATAAAACATCAAGGCAATCCCCACAGTGGGCCATTTCTGGCGGCGAATTGAACCGGCTGACTCACGCGACGTGTCGCGCTGCACGCTGTCGTGCACTCCAAGTCGGGGCGCATAGTGTCACAACACGAGTTCGCGGGGATCAGCCGCCCGACGGATTCAGCCAGCATCTCGGGTCGCTATCGCATGCACGCCCATCGCAACCACAAGTCGCCGCCACCGGCAAAAAACGACTCGGAGCGTCGCGAAGATTCGCATTGATTTGCGTCAGGAAAAACCGTCAATCAGTTCGCGGGCGACGCGCAGGCGCTCGGCGGCGCCGGGAAGTTCGAATTTGAGGCGCAGTTTGTCCTGCCCGTCGAGCGCGTAATTTTTCGGCTGGGTCTGGATCAGTTTGATCACGCGCATTGGATCGATCGCCGGTTTCGGGCGAAATACGATGCGACCACCGTTGGCGCCCAGTTCGAGTTTGCGAATGCCGAGCGGCGTGGCGCGCAGTTTCAGATCGGTGATCGCGAACAAGTGCTTCACCGGTTCCGGCAGCAGACCGAATCGATCTATCATCTCGATTTGCAGGTCGCGCAGTTGGTCTTCGTCGCGCGCGCTGGCGATACGCTTGTACAAGGTCAGGCGTGCGTTGACGTCGGACAGGTAATCGTCGGGAATCAGCGCGGGGCTGTGCAGTTCGATCTCGGCTTCGTGCTCATTGCTCAGATCGAAATCGGGCACCTGGCCGGTCTTGAGTGCGTGTACGGCACGATCGAGCATGTCGCGGTACAGCGAGAATCCGACTTCCTCGATTTGACCGGATTGCTCCTCGCCGAGCAATTCGCCAGCACCGCGAATTTCCAGATCGTGTGTCGCCAGGGTAAACCCCGCACCCAATTCTTCGAGCGATGCGAGCGCGTCGAGACGCTTCTCGGCATCGCCGGTCATCAGCTTGCGGTCGGGAACGATCAGATACGCATAGGCGCGGTGATGCGAACGGCCGACGCGCCCGCGTAGCTGGTGCAGCTGCGCAAGTCCGAAACGATCGGCACGATTGACGACGATAGTATTGGCTGTCGGAATATCGATGCCCGATTCGATGATCGTCGTGCACACCAGCACGTTATAGCGCTGGCGGTAGAAATCGAGCATCGCCGTTTCAAGTTCGCGCTCGGGCATCTGTCCGTGGGCGACGCGCAGACGCGCATCAGGAACCAGCGCCTGCAATTCGCGCGCAATGCGGTCGATCGTCTCGACCTCGTTGTGCAGGAAATAAACCTGTCCGCCGCGCTGCAGCTCGCGCTGGAATGCCTCGCGAATCAGTGACGTTTCCCAGACGCCGATGAAGGTCTTCACCGCCAGCCGATGCGTTGGCGGTGTGGCGATGATCGAAAGATCGCGCAGGCCGGCCATCGCCATGTTCAAGGTGCGTGGGATCGGCGTCGCCGTAAGCGTCAGCAGATCGACTTCGGCGCGAAGTTTTTTCAGTTGCTCCTTTTGTCGTACCCCAAAGCGTTGCTCTTCATCGACGATGACCAAACCGAGATTCCTGAAACGCACGTCGGGCGACAGCAACTTGTGCGTGCCGATCAGGATATCGATCTGGCCATCGGCGAGTTTTCCCAATACTGCATCCGATTCTTTCTTTGACTTGAAGCGCGAGATGACCTCAACGCGCACCGGCCAGTCGGCCAGGCGATCGCGAAAATTCTGATAGTGCTGCTGTGCGAGCAAGGTCGTCGGCACCAGCACGGCGACTTGCTTGCCGGCGATTGCGGCGACGAATGCAGCACGCAGAGCAACTTCAGTCTTGCCGAATCCGACATCGCCGCAGACCACGCGATCCATCGGTTTCGGCGAGGCAAGATCGGTGATCACCGCCTCGATTGCCTGCAACTGATCGGGCGTCTCCTCGAACGGAAATGCTGCGGCGAACGGGTCGTACATCGAACGATCGACCGCAATCGCAGTGCCCTGACGTGCTTCGCGTTGCGCGTAGATCGCAAGCAGCTCGGCGGCGACATCGCGAACTTTTTCTGCGGCTTTTTTCTTTGCGCGTTCCCATGCATCGCCACCAAGCGAGTGCAGCGGCGCAAGTTCCGGCGCGGCCCCCGAATAGCGACTGACGAGGTGCAACTGCGACACCGG
>JBDTOS010000099.1:0-8630 GCA_039933095.1 Dokdonella sp. | reverse complement strand
ATGGCGATCGACATCGCGCGCGAGGCGCGCGACATTCTCGGCGGCGCCGGCATCACGACCGAACATTGCCCGATCCGCCACGCGCTGAATCTTGAATCAGTGATTACTTATGAAGGCACCGAAACGGTGCATCAGCTCGTTGTCGGACGCGAAGTGACCGGCATCAACGCGTTCTAGCTTGAACGCGTTGCGGATGAGAAAGCCCGATCAGTACGGGCGGTTGCCATTGTTTCCCGGCGGCCGATAGTTGCACACCACAAACGTCCAGTTCGGGAACATCACGGGGTCGAACGGCGTATTCATGGTGCAGTTGGCGACACCGCAGCCGAGTTCGAGAGAACTGCGCCAGACCATCTGGGTGTAGTGACCGCACTGTTGACCGACGGGGCAGGTGTTGCCTGCATAGTCATAGACGGCTTGCTCGGACGCCCAATCCTGCGCGGAATCGGTCTGCGCGGTTGCGTTGAACGGAGCGGCTGCATAGATATTTTCGCCTAATCCGGCAGCGCCGCTGTGGGCGTAGTTGCATTGGCTGGCGTAGGCCTGCGCTGTCGCTTGCAGGTCGTTGGCCCAGGTCATCAACGGAATCACCGGGCTCGCGGCGGGGATTACCGTCTTGCGCGCGCAGTTGTGAACTTGCAGATTGCCCTGCCAGGCCGCCGGCGCGGTGGCGATTTCCGCCTGGAAGCCATCGAAAAAAGCACAGTCGAGAAAAACTGCCTTCGCGCTGAGCGGAAAGATCAGCAACAATACGAGTCCTGCGGATTTCATCTCCAATTTCTCCGTTGTCTGCCGTTTCGGTGGGTTCAACTTTACTCGCGTCTCGAAGAAAAATCGCTTGAGAAACTTTACTGCCAAAATCGAAACCGAACGTTTGCTGTTGCGCACGCCGATTGCGGAAGACTTTGAGCCTTGGGTCGCCCTGATGGCCGATCCGGTGGCAGCGAAGCACATTGGCGGCGTGCAGCCACGCGAACTGGTCTGGCGCGGCTTCATGACGATGGCCGGTGCGTGGGCGATCAATGGATTCGCGATGTTTTCGGTCATCGAGAAACCCAGTGGTCGCTGGATCGGACGGGTAGGGCCGTGGCAACCGGAAGGCTGGCCCGGTACCGAAGTCGGCTGGGCACTGGTGCGTGATGCCTGGGGCAAGGGTTACGCCAGCGAAAGCGCAATTGCGACGATCGATTGGTCGTTCGATCGGCTTGGCTGGAGCGATGTGATCCATTCGATCGCATCGGATAACAGCGCCTCGAAAGCGGTCGCGCAGCGACTCGGCTCGCGCTATCTGCGCATGGCAAAATTGCCGCCGCCGTTCGATAACATGACAGTCGAAATCTGGGGACAGTCGCGCGAGCAATGGCAAGCTCAACGCGCTCGTCTGCCGCTCGACGTGATCGACTAGGTTCCTGCAGGAGATAACGATGCTGACTGTCTATGGGATGAGCGTCTCTGGTAACTGCCACAAGGTGCGTTTGCTGCTGGAGCACCTCGGTGAGCCATATCGCTGGATCGAGATCGACAGCGCGCACGGCGCAACGCGCACGCCGGACTATCTTGCGAAGAATCCGAACGGCAAGGTTCCGCTGCTGGAACTTGCCGACGGCCGCCGTCTTGCCGAATCGAACGCGATCCTGTGCTATCTCGCTGAAGGCTCAGCCTTCCTGCCGAACGATCGGTGGTTGCGCGCAAAAGGGCTGCAATGGCTGTTTTTCGAGCAGTACAGCCACGAACCGTACATCGCCGTTGCACGCTTCATCAGCGGCTGGCTGCCGGCCGAGCATCCGCGTCGCGCCGAACTGCCGGGTCTGCTGGAGCGCGGCTACAAGGCGCTCGATGTCATGGAGCAGCACCTCGCGACGCGACAATTTTTCGTCGGCGATCACTACGGCATCGCCGACATCGCCCTGTTCGCCTATACCCACATGGCCGAGGACGGCGGCTTCGATCTGACCCGCTATCCGGCGATCGAAGCATGGATCGATCGCGTGCGCACGCAACCGGGATTCGTTGCGATGCCGGGGCGTGACGGCGACTGATCGGGGCGCGAACGGCACGCTTCGTTGGGGCTTGCCTGAAGATTGCATTCATCCTGGCTTGAGCGTGCACCTGTATCGTGGACGCATGTTCGCTCGCAAAGCACTTTCCAGTGTTGTCGTGGCAGCCGCTGCTCTGCTGGCACCGATGGTCGCGCTGGCGACCAATCCCAATCCAAGCGGCGATCTAATCTCGGCCAATTCGTTCGAGCGACCGGTCTCGTCCGGTGGCAGCGGTGGCAGCAACTATCACTGGTTCGACCTGGGTAGTGGCTGCAATTTCGAACCCTATGGATTGATTGCCAACTACCATCTCAATATTGCCGGTGGCGGCAGCGTTCGCGCGCGCGCGCAACAGCAGTTGGCCAGCATGCGCTCAGCAGGCATGCAGCGTTTGAGTCTGGGGATTTTCTTTGCTCATGCAAACAGCTCTGGGACATTGATCGATTCAAGCAATCCGACCGCCGTTGCCCAGGCCGTGCAGAACATCCAGAACCTGATCGCCGACGCCAAGGCAGCCGGATTCATCGAGGTATTGTTCCGATTTTTTCCGACATCGACGATCAATCCGTCGCAACCCAACTTCGATTCGAACCTGGTCAACGAATACTGGAATCTGATCGTTGCGGTGCGACCGGCGCTGGTCAACGCAGGCATTGCCTACCGCATCGACCTAATGGCCGAGGGGGCGCCGCGCGACTCGAATCCGCCACTGCCGGAACCCTGGAAATATCCTGACAACCCGGACTGGAGCCGCGCCGTGCGCGCCCTCTGGCAAAATTATTTTGCCGCGTATGGCAAGGCGGATACGGTCGGGTTTTCATTTCTTGCGGATAACGACGTCAATAAGATGCGCTATCGCGTCCGTCATATGCGCTACGTGTACGAAGGCAACTATCCGTATCTGTACGCGGCAGATATTTACGATCTCGGGGGCTTGAACGAGGCTGACAAGTTCATCTCGATGAACAATGCCATGTTCCTCGAAGACCCGAGCGGCAGCCTCGGATGGCGCGATTCCGGCTGGATTCTTTCCGAGGCCTATTACGACGATCCGCTTGCGGCCGCCAATTTCGCATCGGCCCGGGCGAGCACGCGGCGCAAGGTGTTCTATCTGACCCAGTGGCCGCTCGATCGCGCCAACACGGCGTGCAGTGCCGATGTGAATGTCGCGCCGCCATACTTGTGGCTGGTTTATCGCGGCTACGGCTATTGATCCGATCTGTTGCGTGCCGCGCAGCTTTGGCAATTGGCTTGCTGCCGCTATGCTTGCGCGCCCGACTGCCGATTGGCGGACGTTGATTCGTTCGCATCGCACCAGATCGCACCAGATCGCACCAGAGAACAGGCGCCACATGTCCGCAACCGCCACTCCGATCGCCGCACGCCATCGCAACGTCAACCGTGCCGAAGTTTGCGATCAGAACTTCACCGAGTTCGTCACTAACTACGACGTACTCGCGCGCAGTCGGCTGCCGGCTGACGCGCCCGAACTGGCTTTGCCGGATCGCGAACAGTCGGTTCTTGGCGACAGCCTGTGCAGCATCGAGGACTTCGAGCAGCTGTTCGAATCGCAGTTGATCAGCCGTCATCTCGATCTGATGGCACGCGTGCTGCGCGTGCAGAACAAAGTTTTTTACACGATCGGATCGAGTGGACACGAGGGTAACGCGATGGTCGCGCGCCTGACGCGTCACGACGATCCGGCGTTCCTGCATTACCGCAGCGGCGCGTTCATGGCGGAGCGATTTCGCAAATTGCCGGGCATGGATCCGATCATGGATTCTGCCTTGAGTTTCGCGGCGAGCAAGGACGACCCCATTTCCGGTGGTCGCCACAAAGTGTGGGGTTCCAAGCCGCTATGGGTGTTGCCGCAAACCTCTACGATTGCATCGCACCTGCCGAAAGCACTCGGAACCGCAATCGCGATCGAACAGGCCAAGCGCATCGGCCACGCGTTGCCGATTCCCGGCGACTCGATCGCGATCTGCTCGTTCGGCGATGCGTCGGCCAATCACGCGACTGCGCAGACTGCGTTCAATGCGGCGGGCTGGACCGCGTATCAGCGTTTGCCGGCGCCGGTATTGTTTGTCTGCGAGGACAACGGCATCGGCATCTCGGTCAAGACGCCCGGTGGCTGGATCGAGAATCGCTTTCGCGCCATGCCGGGCGTCGACTACTTCGCTGCCGATGGACTCGATCTTGCGGCCGGCTACGAGCAGGTTGCGCGCGCGGTCCATCATTGCCGCACGACACGCCGGCCGACCTTCCTGCATCTGCGCACGACGCGCATCATGGGTCACGCCGGTACCGATTTCGAAATCGAGTGGCGCAGCGTGGAGGAATTGATTGCGGTCGAGGCGAGCGATCCTTTGTTGCGCAGCGCTGCCATCGCGCTCGAAGCGGGGCTGTACACGCAGGATTCGCTGCTGAAAAAATACGAGGGGATCCGCGCGCGCTGTTTCGCCGCTGCTGCCGAGGCCGACAAACGACCGAAGCTGACCTCGCTTTCCGATGTCATTGCACCGCTTGCGCCTTTCACGCCGGACGCGGTCGCTGCCGAGGCATGTCGTACGAACTACAGCGAGCGCCGTGTGGAAGTGTTCGGTGGCGACGACAAGCTGCCAGAGAAATTGCCGCCGCGCCATCTGGCCATCCAGATCAACAACGCGCTGCATGATCTGTTTTGCAAGTATCCCGAAGCATTGCTGTTCGGCGAGGATGTCGCGCAAAAAGGCGGCGTCTATACGGTGACCAGAGGACTGCACAAGGCGTTTCGCAACAGCCGCGTGTTCAATACGCTACTCGATGAAACGATGATTCTCGGACTCGCCCAGGGCTACGCCAACATGGGCATGCTGCCGATTCCGGAAATCCAGTATCTGGCCTATTTCCACAACGCCTGCGACCAGATTCGCGGCGAGGCGTGTTCGCTGCAATTCTTCTCGAACGATCAGTATCGCAATCCGATGGTCGTGCGCATTGCCGGACTCGGATATCAGCGCGGATTCGGCGGGCATTTCCACAATGACAATTCGATCTCGGCGCTGCGCGACATTCCCGGACTCGTCGTCGGCTGCGCATCGCGCGGCGACGATGCAGCGATGATGCTGCGCACGCTGGCTGCGCTTGCGAAGGTCGACGGACGAGTGACGATCTTCCTCGAGCCGATCGCGTTGTACATGACCAAGGATCTGTACGAAGCGGGGGACGGCAAGTGGCTGACCACGTATCCAGCGCCAGACCAGACGATTGCGTTGGGTGAAGCGCGTATCTACAACGACGACGCCAGCGACCTGGTGATTTTCACCTACGGCAACGGTGTGCCGATGAGCCTGCGCGCGGCGCGCGAGATCGAATCGAAGCACAACTGGAAGGTTCGCGTCGTCGATCTGCGCTGGCTGGTGCCGCTCAACGATGCGCTGATCGCCACGCATGCCAAATCGGCAAAGCGCATCCTCGTCGTCGACGAAGGTCGCCACAGCGCCGGGGTAGGCGAGGGCGTGATCACCGCAATTGTCGAGGGTCGTCATGGCGACACGCCACTGCGCCGCGTAACCGGCGTTGATACCTATACACCGCTTGCCGGTGCTGCTTTGCTCGTCTTGCCGGGTGATGCGGATATTGTCGCTGCATCCGATGAGCTGGCCTGAGAAATGCGCAGCTCGTCGAGCCTGCCGCGTTGCAGACTTGCGCGGCCGTTACATTCGCCTATGATCGTGGGTCAATGACCGAGCAACGCACGCTGACGATCCTGTTTGCCGATGTCTCCGGCAGCACCAAGCTGTTCGAGACGCTAGGTGACGTGCGGGCGCGCGACATCATCGCAGCTACGCTGCGTGCTTTGCTCGATGTCGCGCAAGGACATGGCGGACGCCTGATCAAGACGATTGGTGACGAGATCATGTGCACGTTTCCGAGCGCCTTGCAGGGTCTGCTCGCGGCGACCGACATGCAGCGGCGGGTCAAGTCGGATGCGAAGCTCGCGCGCGAAAACATCGGCATCCGCATTGGCCTGCATCATGGCGATGTGCTTGCCGAGGACGGCGATGTATTCGGCGACGCAGTCAATGTCGCCGGACGCATGTCGACCCTGGCCAGGCGCGATCAGATCGTCGCCAGCGCGGC
This sequence comes from Dokdonella sp., assembly GCA_039933095.1. GTDB lineage: Bacteria > Pseudomonadota > Gammaproteobacteria > Xanthomonadales > Rhodanobacteraceae > Dokdonella. The sequence continues at coordinate 2,466 of JBDTOS010000099.1, read as the reverse complement.
CACCGCGTCTGGCATCACCCACGCGATCGGCCTGCGCGTACGTTCGCTCGGCGGCGCGCATGTCGCCGGCAAGGCCTTGCCGATCGAGATCGTCGATGTACTGTGGCAGGAAGGCACCGCCGATGTCACGACCGTGCAACGCGTCATCTCGGGCGACGAAACCGCGCCCGAACGCGCACGCTTGCGGGTTCGCCACGGCGATCAATCCTACGAACTCGATGCAGTAACGCCATGCTTCACACTCGGCCGCGATCCCGGCAACTCACTCGTCATCGAAGCCGACTGGGTCTCGCGTCTGCATGCCGCTCTCGAATGGAAGCGCGGCTACTTCACCTTGAGCGATCGGTCCACCAACGGCACCTGGCTGCGCATCGGCGACGACGACGAACTGCACGTCCATCGCGACGAAGTGCACCTGCGCAAGAGCGGCACGATCAGCCTCGGTCGTGCCTACCAACCCGATTCGCCGGATACTTTGCGGTTTGATTGCGAGGGCGGACCGTAAGGACACCTGTGCCGGTTGCGAAAATCCTGCGCGTTGCGATCCCCACGCCTCGATAGCCCCAGGTAAGCTGCCGATTTGCCGCCCCGACACGGCGGACAGGGACGCAGTTGCAAACAACGGGTTTTAGGGTGATGCTGGCGTCTGCTGATCGGGTAGGGAGGGGGCCATGATCCGCAACATCGCTTTTACCGCCACGCTCTTGTGCAGCGGGCCTGCACTGGCATCGTCGTACGACATCGTTCTCGTGGTCGATGCGACTACCTCGATGTATGGCTCGTCGCGCATCGATCAGTTGCGCAACGTCTGGCCGACCTGGCACCAGAACAATATCGTCAATAACGGCAACGATGCCCAGTACGCGCTGGTGCTCGTACTCGGCGACGGTACCTGCCTGCTGCGCCAGGACCTGATCGATCCGACCGGCTTTTTTGCACCCGGTGGTGCCTTTAATACATTCGACGAGGATACCGGCGGTTCGGCCGTCAACTTTGCGGTTGCCTTGCGCGACTGCGCGAGCGCGGTGACCTATCGTCCCCCACGTCCGCGTCAGTTGATTGTGCTCACCGATACTGTTGTCGACGACGCATCGACTGCTGCGGAACGAAACGGGGCAGTCGCCGCCGCACGCGATGGCTACGCCGGCTCGCCGGTCATCGCCCTGCACGTCAATTCCCCGGCCCTGCCGCAACTGCCCAAACTGCTGGAACTGATATCGCGTTCGAGCTGCGATCCCAATGGCGACAACCTCCTGTATTTCACGTTCACCGAAAACAATCCGCAGATGCTGGCGAGCCTGCTTGCGCCGTTGTACGACTCGCAGACTTGGCCATGCGCGGCGATCTATCGCGATGGGTTTCAGCCGGTTGCGATTTGATGAAAATAACTAGCGCAACGTTGATCCCAGTTGCCGATGTGCGTTTCAATAATAGTGGACTTAAACCTAATTTTCTCCGAGTGCTCGTTAGTCAATGGCACAGGCAATAACTACTGTAGAAGAGATGGACTTTCGAACTATAGCGCGCGAAGCGCTTGCTGCCGCAGGGGAAGAATTGGCATATGACGGACTCGATCGGAGTCGATATGCAGCGCTGCACTTAAGAATGGCATTTGAGGCGCTGACGTACGAACGTGCTGTTGTCTATCGTACCTACCTACCGATGGAGCAACTTGAGGCATGGCAGCCACGTCAGGTATTGAAAGAACTATTGGAAATAGATTCTCTTGCGGATCAAGGCGGCACGCTCTATCTCGGACTGGAAGACGTACCTGGAGTTGCGGCAAAGAATTTTTCAAATATTGGCACGGAGTATGTGCTGAGCTTTGCGACGATTAAGAAGCATTACGACGCGCTAGGGTCATTTCTCCACATTCCGTCGATCAAACAGCTTCGGGAAGGAAAATTACCGGACCTCTCGAGGTTGCGAGATCACTGCAACGATGCAGCAGACGCCATAAAGAAGGCTCTTTCATCACGAGCGTTCGGAATGTCCATGGGTATTGATCAGGCGTTCCCCTGCGAAAGGTGCGGCAAGAATATCGTTCGGCGAACTCCGCTCGTTCCTTACGAGTACGACATCAAGTGTTCAGGCTGCCGTGCCGTGTATAACTTCAAGAGTGAGAAAACGGGCGAAGTAGAAGTTCGCCCTAACTCGAAGCCAATCGACTGCTTAAAAGCCGAGTGCGATGGAAAACATATGCTTTGGGGTGATGAGTTTGATCCGGGTCACACTTGGAAGTGTGAGCGTTGCGGAACAATCCATGAACTCGTGATGCGAGTAGCGATGCGGGAAAACGGATAGGTTGTTGTTCAGACCCATCACAGAAAGCGCCTCGCCGTTGGAGTTAGATTTCGACCCGATAAGCTTTGTGCTGTATATCGCCAGGCTGCCTACTCTATTTCTATCCCGTGACGGTCGATGCTTGGAATCTGCTACTCAAATGAACTCCCAAACAACTGATCA
>JBDTOS010000098.1:0-8727 GCA_039933095.1 Dokdonella sp. | reverse complement strand
GTGCGCGACATGGGATCACGCGAGGTACGGCGGGTCCATTCGAGATAGCCGATCGCATCGAACGCATCGACAGTATCGAACACATCGGCCATCGGCGCCTCACTTTCGGCGGCAATTTCATGCAATTTGCCGGGCTTCACCATCGCGGTGGCGATCCGAAAATGACGTGGGTACGACATATCGATGTCGAGCCAGCGCAGCAGTCGATAAGTACCTGCAGGATCGAGGTGCGGGGCCAGCCGGCCACTGCAATTGCGCAGTGCGTCCAACCACAGCAACTTTTGATACGTCTGCGCAGGTAGAGCCTTGCGTACGCTCGCAAGTTCGGCAGGACTCAGCTCGTGCCAGGCGGAGCGCCGCAGGACAACCGCGCAATATTTCCCCAGATCGCGCAAATTGCCTTCGCTGTGATAGACGCGGTTGATCGGATCGAGCGTCAGCGCCGGCGCATCGGGAAGCTTTATGCGCGCCGGCTTGCCGAGGAGATTGCCAGTCAGGTATGCCCATAAGGTATGCGGCGCGATATCAATTCGCTCGCGCAGTCGCGTTTGCGGCGACACCCTGCCGGACGCTCGTGACCCGATTCGTGTCGCGATATTGGTCGGCGTGGCCGGTACCGCCAACCTCGGTTTTCGCGGTAACGGCGATACCGTCGAACGTTCAATCTTCAACGGACCTTCGAACTTCAATGTCCGCGCCAGAGTCCGTTCGCTTGCGGCCCTTGGATTGCTGGGAGGGGCAATTGTGAGTGTCGCCACCGGGCGGTCGATCCAGGCAGCCGTGCGCGGGTCGCTGCGCAAATATTCTTCGAGGCCGACCATCACGGATGCGCGCTCAGGAATGTTGCTCGACCGGGCGCTACTGTCGTTCGCGGCCCTGCTCTCGAGCAAATCGCGAAAATCAATGTCATAGCGTTGCGGCGCGATTTCCGGAGGAGCCGCAATCGTGTCGGCGACCCAGCTCAACACCCCGACCAGTCGTTCGGCCTGAACCGGGCGCACCAAGGCGATATCGCTACCGGAATCGGCTGCTCGATCGCAGATCACGGCGCAACGACGACCGCTTGCTCTCGCTCGCACCCGTGCCATCTCTCCGGCAAGCGTCAACGGATCGGCCACAATCAAATCGGCAGCGGTCTCGGTGCCCCAACGCCAGCGATGATCAAGTTTCGCCGCTGCCTTTCGTATTTGCGCACACAGGCGCGCAACCTCTTCGTCCGACGCACCGACTATCGCTATCGTCTTGTCGCTATACACCAAAAAGTGGATTTCCGCTCGATCAGCCGCTGAGGGCCGTATCCGATCTAGGTTACGCAAAATGTGAATTGCGTCAACAAATATCGCGGGGATTTTCGCTATCAGTTCAGCTTGTTCTGAACGGTTTTCGCGCGGCCAAGGGATCGTTTTTTCGGTCGCGCACGCTTTGGTTTGAGCAGGGTTCCGCTGCATTCCGGCGCACCGCAGCGACAGGCCCAGATGCGCTTGAGTCGGGGCGTGAGCCGTTCGGCCAGGATGATCCCGTAGTCGTAAGTGAGTTCTTCGCCTGGCTGAATTGCACGCAGGGTTTCGATCAACACACGATCGGCGCGGCGATCGCCATTCGCAGCCTCTTCAACCAGAGCGCGACAATTCGGCGCGCAGCTGTGATTTATCCAGCGCGCCACATTGCCATCAATCGATGCGTCGATGACATAACGATCGTTCAAGGTGAAGAGGAAGGTGTGGCCGCTGTCGCTGCTCCCGTCATGGAGACGATCGGCCTGAGCGTGGGTGAGTCGCTTGCCGCGATACTCTACGATTTCGGTTTCCGCCGGCAAGGCGGCCACCGCAAACACGCCGTTGCCGTGAATCGCGGAACCGCGCCGTTCAATTTTTCTGGGCATGAAGAATAAGGAAAGTTCGTAAGGAGTGCGCTGTGCGAAGTTTGCCAGAACCGGCGAGTCAACGGTGAGCGCGCGAATCGGGTTCGTTGATTGAACAAGGCTTTCGCTGCGCCGGGTTCAGCTAAAATCTGCCACCATCGCGACCCTGCTTCCGCACGGATACACGCTCATGCAACGTTTTCTATTGGTCGCTGTTCTGCTACTCGGTTTTGTTGTAGCCGGCCTGGTGACAGATTCAACCGCGCGCGGACGCAAGGCGCCCAAGGCAAGCGATGATCGATCAGGCGCGTTCGACTACTATGTGATCTCGCTGTCGTGGTCGCCGACGTTTTGCGAAACCCATCCGGACGAAACCGATCAATGCGGCGAGAAAGGCTATGGATTTGTGCTGCACGGATTGTGGCCGCAATATCAGCGCGGTGGCGGTCCGCAGCGTTGTGCCAGCGACACGCGCCCGGATTCGCACACGATCAAGCAGGCGCTCGCATTCATGCCAAGTCGGCGCCTGATTCAGCACGAATGGCAGGCACATGGCGCCTGTTCGGGTCTCGATCCGAAAGGCTATTTCGATCTGGCCGATCGCGCGTTCGCTGCCGTGCATGTGCCGCCTGCACTGAGCGCGCCGATTGTTGCGCCACAAATGGACGAGGCGCAGGTCATTCAGGCATTCGTCACGGCAAATAGCGGATTGCACAGTGAATCGATACGGTTGCACTGTAGCAGCGGCGAACTCGCCGAAGTGCGCGTATGCGTCGACAAGAATCTCGACCCGCGTGCGTGCGGTGCGCGTATGCAATCGCGCTGTCCGTCCGGTGTTCTGCAAATTCCGTTGTCGCGTTGATGACGGCACGCGTCGCCGCAACGACGGCGCGAAGCGCTCGCGATGAATCCGCCCCCAGCAAAATCAGCCCGGCTAGCGACCTCGTGTTCGCCGGGTTCGCATGCGACAGCACGCGCCCTGCGATGGACGGCATGGGTGCTTGCAGTCTTCGCTGTGCACAACGCGCAGGCGCGATCGATCGACATCCCATTCGAGGACGAACCCGTGCTCGATTCGCTCTCGCTCGCGCCGACGTCATTGTTGTCCGGACCCGGTTTCAGTGTCGATTCGCGCGTGGAAATCCGTGGCTACATGGCGCATTTCATCCTCGATACGCCGATCGGTCCGATCCCGGCTGAAAGCGTCGAAATCCTCGCCGAGCGCGCGCAGGAAATGCCGGCACTACAAGCGCTGGATCGGGTATCTCGCTCCGATGCCTTCGCCTCGGCGACGGCGAATCGAGCGATGCTGACAGCGCGCACGTTCGCTCGCGTATTCATGCATCCCGTCGATACCTTGCTGGAAGTTCCTGCCGGCGTGGCGCGTTACGTTGGTGGGCTGGTGAGCAAGTATCAGCACCAGGCGCAGTCGGTGTCCGACTATGCGGCGCGCCACCTTGGCACCAATGGCAATCCGTATCCATCCGATCTCGGTCCGATGACGGCAGCGCGCGACACCGATTCGATGCGCGAGAGGAAGAATGGGGCCACCCGCGTCGCTGCGGAGACCCGCCGCGAATTGAAACGGCAGATCAAGTACAGCTCAGTAAAACGCGATCTTGCAAAAAGATTGGGCATCGACACGTATACGCGCAATCCGGAAATCGAGGAGCGTCTTGACCGACTCGCATGGATCGGCAGCAGCGGCGATTTCATTACCAATGCAGCCTTCTCTGCAATCGGCGGCACAGCGGGAACGATCCTGAGCAATACCGGACAGATCAACACGATCGTCTGGTCCGCCGATCCCGATCAGCTTCGCGATCGCATCGAGCGCCGGCTCGGCAATCACGTCAGCGATCCTTTGCTGATCCGCCAGTTCCTGCGTCGCGGCGTGTTCACGCCCACGCAGCAAATCGCGCTCGCCGATGCGCTCGATACGCTGCAACCGCAACGCGGCTGCGAAGCGCTGCTCGAGCTTGCGATGACGGCGAACTCCGAATTGGAATCGCGTTTCCTTATCAATGCGCTGCGCATGCTGGTGGCCGCCGTTCCGACCGCGAGCGGCAGCCTGCACACGATCGGCGCGGGTTTGGTCTGGCAAACAAAGAATGGCGAAGTGATCCTGCCGCTCCCTGTCGACTATCTGAGTTGGACACAACCGTTCGCGGCGTTTGCCGATCGCGCCGAGTTTCGCGACCCGCCCAAGTCGGTCTTGATTGGAGGTCAGATGACTCCTGCTGCGGAACAGGGGCTGCGGGCGCTCGGCTGGAAAGTGAGTGATCGCGTGCGTTGGCCCGATGCGCCGGTCTATGCCGATGTCCGTCGCGTCAGCGACCCGCCGCTCGCCAAGACCGTCATGTTTCCGCTCGCTGCGGATCGCGATCACGATGGCAATCGCAATCGGAGTTCAACGCAGCAATAACCTGAAAACGTGCAAACTGTCGCTGCGCGTTCGCGCCCGGAAGGACACTCACCATGCTGATCAAGAAAATCCTCCTGAACCGCGTCGCCTGTCTACTGTTGGCGGGATTCGCCGCGACTACCATCAACGGAGCTGCTGGAGCCGCGACCGATGACGCAGCCGGCGCAACTGTGGCAAGTGGGGCAGCCTATCCCGGCAACATCATCCTGCGCGTCGACACCACCGATATCGACCGACGCATCTATCGCGTGCAGGAAACCATGCCGGTCGCAGCCGGCGCACTGACTTTGCTGTATCCGCAATGGTTGCCGGGCAACCACGCGCCGACCGGACCCATCGAGCAACTTGCAGGATTGGTCATTCACGGCAACGAAGCGCGCATCGACTGGACGCGCGATTCGATCAATCCATACGCGTTTCGCCTCGATGTGCCCGCAGACGTGACCAGTCTCAAGCTGGAGTTCCAGTTCATCTCACCGATCGATGTGTCGCAGGGGCGCATCGTTGCCACGCCGGACATTCTCGGCCTGCAATGGAATACGGTTGTGCTGTATCCGGCCGGTTACGCATCGAACCGCATCATGTTCGAACCGAAGATTGTCCTGCCGCACGGTTGGCAGTTCGGCAGTTCACTGGAGACGAATGTACGCACTGGCGATAGCGTCAGTTTCCAGTCTATTGCGCTGGATCGCCTCGTCGATTCGCCGCTATTTGCCGGTCGCCATTTTCGCCGCTTCGATCTCGACCCAGGTGCGCGTGTTCCGGTGCATCTTGATGTCGTCGCCGATGCCGAGCGCCTGCTCGACATGACTCCACAACTTCTCAACGCGCATCGAATGCTGGTTCAGCAGGCCGATCGTCTTTACGGCTCGCGCCACTTCCCGCATTACGATTTCCTGCTCGCGCTGTCCGATTGTTTCGGCGGCATCGGCCTCGAACACCATCTATCCAGCGAGAACGGAACATGGCGCGACTACGCGACCGATGCCAGCCTGCTCGACGGTCGCAGCCTTCTGCCGCACGAGTTCACCCACTCGTGGAACGGCAAGTTTCGGCGTCCGGCCGATCTGACTACGGCAAACTTCAACATGCCGATGGGCGACAGCCTGCTCTGGGTCTACGAAGGACAGACCCAGTATTGGGGCAATGTGCTGACGGCACGCTCCGGCTTGTTGACGACCGAGCAAGCCCGCTACGCACTTGCGCTGACCGCAGCGAGTTACGATCATCGTAGCGGGCGTGCTTGGCGCAGTCTTGCCGATACGACCAATCAGCCAGCGATGGCGTATCGGCGCAGTGTTGGCTGGCCCAATTGGCAGCGCACCCAGGACTACTACTCCGAGGGCCAGTTGATCTGGCTCGATGCCGACACGAAAATCCGCGAGCTGAGTCGCGACAGACACTCGCTCGATGATTTCGCGCGATCGTTTTTCGGAATCGATCCCGGACGCGTCGATCCGCTGGTCTATACATTCGCCGATATTGTCACTGGGCTGAACGCGGTGCAGTCGTACGATTGGGCGACGTTCCTGCACGATCGTGTCGATGGCCACCCCGACAAGGCCCCGCTCGATGGTTTGACCCGCAGCGGCTGGCGGCTTGCCTACGCCGATAAACCCAACGCATACCAGCGCGATGTGGCGAAACGACGCAAGGAGGACGATTTCAGTTATTCGCTGGGGATCACTATCGCCGCCAGCAACGATCGAATCAGCGAAGTGTTGTGGGACAGTCCTGCGTTCAACGCCGGCATCAATGCCGCGATGACTGTGATCGCGGTCAACGGCGACGCCTTCGATCCGGAGACACTCGAGCGCGCGATCACCGCTGCCAAGGCCACTCAGACGCCGATCGATTTGCTGGTCAAGAATTTCGACCGTTATCAGACCGTGCGCATCGATTACCACGATGGTTTGCGCTATCCATACCTGCAACGTATCGACGGAACTCTGGATCGACTCGCGCAAATACTTGCGCCACGCAAACTCTGAGCGCGTCGCCAGAAACGGCCCACGCATACGATCATGAAACTGCCCGACTTCCGCTTGCGGCCACTTGCGATGTGGAGAGTCATCGCAGTGCTGTTGATGCTCGACATCATCTCGATGACGCATGTCGCCGCCCAATCGGAGTTCCTCGATGGCGAAGGCATGCCATATGCCGCCTTCGATCGCCTGCCGAAGAGCGACGTCACGGTTAGCGGCGGCGTGCTGCATGTCGGATTCGCGCCTGGCGAAATGGATCTTGCGCAAGGTGCCGTGCTCGATTGGGTCATGACCTCGGCTAATGCGGTTGCCGATTACTACGGACATTTCCCGGTCAAGTCGCTGCGCTTGTTGATAGTGCCCGTTGGCGGTACTAGCGTGCGCGGTGGCACAACGTGGTCGTATCGCGGTGCCGCAACGCGCGTGCTGGTCGGACGCAACTCGCGCACGGATGATCTGAAGCGCGATTGGATGCTCGTGCACGAGTTCGTCCATCTCGCCTTGCCCGAAGTCGGGCGTAAGCACAACTGGCTGTCCGAAGGGCTGGCAACCTACGTCGAGCCAATCGCGCGCGTTCAGGCCGGCGGGCTCACCGCCGAGAAGATCTGGACCGACATGCTGCGCGATATGCCAAAAGGTCTGCCACAGCCCGGCGATCAGGGGCTGGATATCACCCACAGCTGGGCGCGCACCTATTGGGGCGGCGCGCTTTTTTGTCTGCTTGCGGATGTCGAAATCCGCGAGCAATCGAGCAATCGTCTCGGCTTGCAGGACGCGTTGCGCGGCGTGCTGGCCGCTGGTGGCAATCACGATGCAAGCTGGCCGATCGAGCGCGTTCTGAAGACCGCCGACCATGCAACCGGACTGACCGTGCTGAGCGATCTCTACTCGAAAATGGCGACCAAGCCGTTCGCACCGGATCTCGATTCGCTATGGCATGACCTGGGTGTCGTGCGAACAGCAAGCGCTGTCGAGTTCGACAACAGCCGGCCTTTGGCAGCAATTCGCGCGTCGATCACCGCGCGTCGGCACAACGATTCTACAGAGTCAACAACCAGGCGTTGAAGGCCATCTCAACTCACAGGATGCCGAGTCCCTCGATCTGGCCAATCGCCTCGGGATCGAAGCCGGCGAGTTCGGCGAAGCGGCGTCCGCGTTCGGCATAGTCGCGAAACTGATCGAAGCTCGGAGCGCCGGGCGAGAGCAGGATCACCCCACCGATCGGCGTGACAGCTCGCGCACATTCCATCGCCGCATGCAGCGTGGTCGCCTCCTGTAGCGGTGCGCCAAATCCGAACTCACGCAGCAATGCAGCGATGCGCGGGCCATTGGCTCCAAGCGTGATGATCGCTTGTGGAGGCCGTGCGCAGACACATTCGACAAACGGTTGCCAATCAACGCCTCGATCGACGCCCCCGACCAGAACAGTGACCGCACGATCAGCGACTGTCGCGAGCGCTTGCAGCGTTGCTTGCGGCGTTGTCGCGATGCTGTCATCGATCCAGGTAATGCCATCACGCTCGCCGAGTGTTTGCAGGCGATGCGGCAACGGGCGAAATGATGCGATGTGGCGTGCGGCAGCGTGTGCATCCTCACCGGCAGCATCAATCGCCGCCAAGGCAGCACACACGTTCTTGGCGTTGTGCTTGCCCGGTAGTTGCACGTCGCCAAGCGCGACGATCGATTCCTTGCCGCACGCGACGAAGGCGTCGCCAACATGCCAGCCAGCGGACGCACCGAATACGACTCTGCGCCGGTGCTGCGCGGTGCGCGCAAGTAATTCATGCTGCTCACCATTGACGATCAAGGTTCGCGCGACATCGGCGAGCGCCAACTTGTCATCGGTATAACGCTCACGATTGCCATGCCAGTCGAGATGTTCATCGAACAGGTTGTTGATCACGCCGACTTCAATCGGACCTGCATCGCGCGTCTGGAAACTCGACAATTCGATCACCCACCAATCCGGTTGTTGAGGTGGATCGAGCAGGTCCAGCAAGGGCATGCCGATATTACCGGCGAGCGCGACGCTGCGGCCGAGTCCTCGCAGCAGATGGGCGATCAACGCCGTCGTCGTGCTCTTGCCCTTGGTGCCGGTTACGGCGATCACGCGCGCATCCGGATTTTCCGCAAACCACAACGCGGTGCCCGAACTGAATCGTGTGCCGTTGCGACGCGCTTCGAGAATCTCGGCGCGATACGCGCTGATACCCGGCGACTTGATGACGGTATCGAACGCCGACAGCATCGCTGCATTCGGCGGTTCGCTGATGATCTCGATGCGTGCGGGCTGCGCGGCACACGGCGGCGTCGGAATCGTCAACTCGCCGCGCACACTTGATACTTCTGCCTCGCTGCAAAATAGCGTCAACGGCAACTCGGGCACACGTCGCCGCAGTGCCCATAGCGCAGCGCGACCTTCGCGACCATAACCCCAGATCGCCACGCGTTTCCCG